>JBJMTR010000438.1:0-9540 GCA_045811565.1 Bradyrhizobium sp. | reverse complement strand
GCAAGGCCGCCCTGCGCCCACATGCTGGATGCTTCCGCGCCGAGTGGCGCTTTGGACAGCAGCACGACCGGCTGCGGGGCGAGTTGCAGCGCCGCCATCAATCCGGCGGCGCCGCCGCCGATAATCACGGGACAACCGGCGAGCGTTGAAATGTCCACGGTCATATCGCGAGCATCCTTTCGACGGCGCGTCGCGCACGGTCGGCGATCTCAGGATCGATCGTCACCTCATGCTGATCGGTCTGCAGCGCCTGGCGGATGTTCTTGAGTGTGATGCGCTTCATGTGCGGACACAGATTGCAGGGCCGGATGAATTCGACATCGGGATGAAGCACCGCGACGTTGTCGCTCATCGAGCACTCGGTCAGCAGCACGACCCGGGCCGGCCGCTGCTTCCCGACAAAGCCCGACATCGCCGCGGTCGAGCCCGAGAAATCGGCTTCGGCCACCACCTCGGGCGGGCATTCCGGATGCGCGAGAATGGTCACGTCTGGGTGATCCTCGCGAAGCTGCCGGACGTCGGAGGCCGTGAAGAGCTCGTGCACTTCGCAATGACCCTTCCACGCGATGATTTTCACCTGTGTCTGCGCGGCAATGTTCTGCGCCAGGTATTCATCCGGCAGCATGATGACGCGCTCGGCGCCAAGCGATTCCACTACCGCGAGCGCGTTGCCGGAAGTGCAGCAGATATCCGATTCCGCCTTCACCGCCGTCGACGTATTGACGTAGGCGACCACCGGCGCGCCGGGATAACGCTCGCGCATCAGCCGCACGTCCGCTGCGGTGATGGAATCCGCCAGCGAACAGCCGGCCGCCAGATCAGGGATCAGTACGGTCTTTTCCGGGTTCAGAAGCTTGGCGGTCTCGGCCATGAAGTGCACACCGGCGAGCACGATGATGTCGGCGTCGACTTTGGTGGCTTCGCGCGCGAGCAGGAGACTGTCGCCGACGATGTCGGCCACGCAGTGGAATATCTCCGGCGTCTGGTAGTTGTGCGCCAGCACCACGGCGTTGCGCTTGCGCTTGAGTTCGAGGATGGCGTCGACATCCCCGGCGAACGCCGGCCATTCAAACGGTGGAATGACCCGCTTGACCCGGTCATAGAGCGGCGAGGTACGGGCGAGGGCGTTGGAGCCGACTGCTGCCATTTATACTCTCCATGAGCATATACTGGCTTATACTTATCCTGAGCATAATCGGAGTCAAGAGCGCGACAGCGGAAGCTTGGTGCCGATCACGGCACGTTCGGCCAGGACGGCGTGGCGGAAACGAAACAGTTTTGCCGGCCGCCCGACGGTATCGGACGCGATTGCGCCAGTCTCTTCAACGAGTTCCTGCTGCTCAATGAGGCGGCGAAAATTCTGCTTGTGCACCAACCGGCCTGCGAGCGCTTCAACACTGCGTTGCAATTGCAGCAGGGTGAATTCGGCTGGCATCAGCTCAAAGACCACCGGCCGATATTTGATCTTGGCGCGCAGCCTGGCGATGCCGGTGGCAAGAATGCGGCGATGATCGGCCGTCATAGGGCGGCCAGGGACGACCGCGGACGAGCTGCCGTTGTCGCGAACGGCTTCCGGGATCAGGGCGGCCTCGTAGAGCAGCTCGTAGCGCTGGAGAACCAATTCTTCGTTCCAGTCGCGGCCATCGAGACCGAAGGTAATGGCGGCGCGCTGCCAGCGTTCGCGCTGCAGCGCGGCTGTAGCAGCGGATTTCGCCCACGCTCGCAAGCGCGGCGCCAGCATTTTTGCGATCAGGGCAGGCGGACCGGCGCGATGATCTTCCCACGGGAAATAATCGTACCAACCGGACCAATGCGCCTCAAAACCCCGGCCCACCTGATCCTCGCGGGTCAGTCCGAGATAGCTGATGGAGACGCTGTGCGGTGCCTTTGCATCTCCCGTCCGCCCGGGATCGGCGAAGGTGTAGAGCTGCTCGACGTAGCCGAGCGGATGACCGGTCTGCTTTTCCACCCATGCCCGCAACCCCGTTTGCAGCGAGCGGTGCGCGAATTCAAAGGGACCGCTCGGCAGCGCGCTCGCATTGGCGATGGTCATGATCTTGGGCTCACCCTCGGTCACCGCGACCAGCACGGCGACCAGATCGGCGGTGATCGCGTCGGCTGAACCTGCCCTGGTTTTTCGCGGTTTCGTTGCCAAGTCCGTGATCCCTGCGGCTAGCAATAGCCGTAGACGCCGCAGGCATAGGGCAGGCGATTCCAATAGTCGACATAAGGGCCGCCGTAATATGGGCCCTGGTAGTCATAATCGAAGGCGCGTCCGTAGTAGCCCGGCAGCGTCGAAGACCCCGGCAATAGCGGCGTGCCGACGACGGGCGGAATGTAGGGGACGTAGCCGCTCGATGGCGTGAAAAGCACCTCCGGCTCTTCCACCACGACGACGCCGCGGCGGTAAGCCGGTGGCGCGACCGTGGTCCGGTATTTGTAATGCGCGCGGGGAAGCCCCGGTGGCAATTGGCTTGCTGCGCGATAAACGGCACGCTTGGTGACGACGGGACGGTCAGCGGCAGCAGCGATTTCGATCGCGAAGAAGACGGCGACAACCGCCGCAATCAGAGGCATCGTCCAGCGCAGCATCGTCAGCTCCGAATCCAAGGAATGACAAGATGCCACTTTATAACGGAACTGGGGTTAATGAGTATTCGCCGGCCAAAGACTTTGGAAGCCTCATCCTGAAGGAGGCCGCGAAGCGGCCGTCTCGAAGGATGGCCGCACCGTGGCCTCATGGTTCTCCCGGCGATGCTAGGCATCGTCCGGAGACGCGCGCGAAGTGGCGCGCTCCTCACCATGAGGTTAAGCGCTCAGCGCCTGCTCGAGATCCGCGATCAGATCCTCCCTGTCCTCGATACCGATCGACAGCCGCACCACGTCGGGCGCGGCGCCGGACTTCACCTTCGCGGCATCATCGAGCTGGCTGTGGGTGGTCGAGGCCGGGTGGATCACCAGCGAGCGGGTGTCGCCGACATTGGCGAGGTGGGAGAACAGCTTCAGGTTCGACACCAGGCTGACGCCGGCGTCATAGCCGCCCTTGAGGCTGAAGGTGAACACGGCACCGGCGCCCTTCGGCGCGTATTTACGTGCGAGGTTGTTGTACTTGTCGCCTGCCAGCCCCGCGTAGTTCACCGCAGCGACCGCCGGATGACCCGCGAGAAATTCGGCGACCGCCTTGGCATTCTCGCAGTGCTTTTGCATGCGCAGCGGCAGCGTCTCGATGCCGGTGAGAATCATGAAGGCATTGAACGGCGACAGCGCGGGACCGAGATCGCGCAAGCCCAGCACGCGGCAGGCGATCGCGAAGGCGAAATTGCCAAACGTCTCCTGGATCTTGATGCCGTGATATTCGGGGCGCGGTTCGCTCAGCATCGGATATTTGTTGTCCTTCGACCAGTCGAAGGTGCCGGCATCGACGATGATGCCGCCGAGCGAATTGCCGTGTCCGCCGAGAAATTTCGTCAGCGAATGCACGACAATATCGGCGCCGTGATCGATCGGGCGGATCAGATACGGCGTCGCCAGCGTGTTGTCGACGATCAGGGGCACACCGGCCTTGCGGGCGATGGCCGCGATCGCCTCGATATCGGTGACGCTGCCGGAGGGATTGGCGATCGACTCGATGAAGATCGCCTTGGTGTGCGGCGTGACCGCGCGCTCAAAACTGTCGATATCATCGGGGTCGGCCCAGGCCACGTTCCAGCCAAAGCTCTTGAACGCATGGGTGAACTGATTGATCGATCCGCCATAGAGTTTCCGCGCGGCGATGATTTCGTCGCCGGGCATCAGCAATTGCTGGAGCACCACGACCTGAGCAGCGTGACCGGAAGCGACCGCAAGCGCCGCGGTGCCGCCTTCAAGCGCCGCCATGCGTTCTTCTAGAACCGCGTTGGTCGGATTTCCGATCCTCGTATAGATGTTGCCGAACGCCTGCAGGCCGAAAAGGGAGGCGGCATGGTCGGCATCGTTGAACACGAATGATGTCGTCTGATAGATCGGCGTCGCCCGCGCGCCGGTGGTCGGATCGGGCTGTGCACCGGCATGCACGGCAAGGGTCGAAAATCCCGGGAGACGATCGGTCATTCTGTGCGTCCTGTCTTTTGGCTTATTCAAAATGGCGCGGCATGCTGATGGCAGGCGCGTCCGCCGTCAAGGCGAGTGGGCAATCCGTCGCGTGATCGAAACAGCCGTGCTTCGCTATGCCGCGTTCTCGAAACGAAAGTTTCGCATTTGCTTCACGTCAGCTCGGTCTTGTTTTTGGCGGCCCGATCAGACGCTGCGGTTTCGCCGCCGCCGACGCTCATGCGGTTTAGCGAGAGTCGCATGCCCTGCGCCGGCATTGGCGCGCGCTTGGAACTCAGCGTCCGCGAATTGACGCCCATCCATGAAATCTCCGATGACAGCCGGCCGTATTCGATTTTCGGGCAGCGGTTCATCACGACCTTGATTCCGGCGGCTTCGGCCTTCTCGGCCGCGGCATCGTCACGCGCGCCAAGCTGCATCCAGATCACCTTCGGCAGCGGCGACAGCTTTAGGGCTTCATCCACCACGGGCATGATGTGGCTGGAACTGCGAAAAATGTCGATCATGTCGACGGGCCGGCCGATATCTGCAAGCGATGCAACAAAAGGTTTGTCCAGCAGGCTCTTGCCGACATGTCCGGGATTGACGGGGATCATGTCATAGCCGCGCTGCGCCAGATACTTGAACGCAAAATAACTCGGCCGCACATTGACCGGCGACGCGCCGACCATCGCGATCGATTTCACGCTGTTGAGGATGCCGCGGATGTAATTGTCGGGGTAGGCGTCGTGGTTCATTACAGATTCCTTGAGCTCCTCCGGATGAGGATCACTTGTCCTGCCACTTCGGCTCGCGCTTCTCGATGAAGGCGCCAATTCCTTCCTCGGCGTCGCGCGCCAGCATGTTTTCGGTCATAACCTCCGCCGCATAGCGATAAGCATCAGCCAGGCCCATTTCGGCTTGGCGGTAAAACGCTTCCTTGCCGAGCTTGACGGTGTAGGCGGATTTCAGCGCGACCTTTTCGGCGAGCGCGATCGCCGCATCGCGTTCGGTGCCGGTGGGAACGACCCGGTTGATGAGGCCGATATCCCGCGCCGTCGCGGCGGAGACCGGCTCGCCGGTCAAGAGCATCTCCATCGCCTGCTTGCGCGGCACGTTGCGCGACAGCGCCACCATCGGCGTCGAGCAGAACAATCCGATGTCGACGCCGGGCGTCGCGAAGCTCGCGGCGTCGGATGCGACCGCAAGATCGCAGCTTGCGACCAGCTGACAGCCGGCCGCGGTCGCAACGCCCTGCACGGCGGCGACCACCGGTTTCGGCAAGTGAACGATAGCCTGCATCATGGCGGAGCAGGCATTCATGATTTGCGCAAAATAAGCGCGCCCGCGATCGGCATCGCTGCGACGGGCGGTGAGTTCTTTCATATCGTGGCCGGCGGAGAACGCCGGACCGTTGGCCGCGATCACCACTGCGCGCACGCTATTATCGTCATGAATATCCTGCAGCGCGCCATGCAGTTCTGCGATCAAGCCTTCCGACAGGCTGTTGCGCGCTTCAGGGCGGTTGAGCATAAGCACGGTGACGCTGCCGACGTTCTCGCGCAGGAGGATCGGCGGTTGCGGTATTGGAGCGCGGGCGGTCTGGGCAGACATCTCAAAATTTCCACTAGGGCTTTGATGACAACTTAATGTAACAGGCAGCCTGAATCGAGGGTAGGGACGGCATGGCTATTGCGAAAATGAGCGTGGCTGAACTGGAAAAGTTCCTCCACGACGAATTCCCTCAGGCGTTCAGAGGCGGCGACATATCGATCGAAAGCGCGGATGGTGAAACCTGCCTGCTGCGCCAGCGCTACAATGACCAGATGCTGCGTCCCGGCGGCACGGTCTCGGGGCCGACGCTGATGGCGATGGCCGATTGCGCGATGTATGTGGTGCTACTGTCGGCGATCGGCCCGGTCGGCCTTGCGGTGACGACCAATCTCAACATCCATTTCCTGCGCAAGGGCAGCGCCGGTCAGGACGTGCTGGCCGCGGCGAAACTCTTGAAGCTCGGCAGGCGGCTGGCGGTCGGCGAGGTCAATCTACTGTCGGGGTCATCGCCGGACCCAATAGCCCACGTGACCGCGACCTATTCCATTCCAAATCAATAGGCTTTTTTGAGGTATCATCGCACCATAATTACAACCGTTTGTTTTTACTGGTTTATTTCGCGTGGCCGGGCATTGACGGAAGCGGCCGGCTTATCTAGAAACCCGCGCAGTCCGGCGCCGATAGCGCCGATATCTCCTTTCACGGATTCCTCACATGAAAACCTTTTCGGCAAAGCCCGCCGAGGTGAACAAGAAGTGGGTGCTGATTGACGCCAAGGGTCTGGTGGTCGGCCGGCTCGCCAGCTTGGTCGCGATGCGTCTGCGCGGTAAGCACTTGCCCACCTATACGCCGCATGTCGATTGCGGCGACAACGTCATCATCATCAACGCCGCCCACGTCGTGCTGACCGGTCGCAAGCGCGACAACAAGGTCTATTACAAGCACACCGGCTTTATCGGCGGCATCAAGGAGCGCACCGCGAAGTCGATCCTCGAGGGCCGCTTCCCCGAGCGCGTGGTCGAGAAGGCGATCGAGCGCATGATCCCGCGCGGGCCGCTTGGCCGCGTGCAGATGGGCAACCTGCGCGTCTATCCCGGCGCCGAGCATCCACATGAAGCCCAAAACCCCGAGAAGGTCGATATCGCTTCGATGAACCGCAAGAACATGAGGGCCGCATAAGATGTCCGATACCATGCAGTCTCTCGACCAACTGGCACAGCTGAAACCGGCCGCGCCGGAAGCGCCAAAATACGTCAAGAAGGTCGACAAGTACGGCCGTGCCTACGCCACCGGCAAGCGCAAGGACGCGGTGGCCCGCGTCTGGATCAAGCCGGGCGCCGGCAAGATCCTCGTCAACACCCGCGAAGTCGAAGTCTACTTCGCTCGTCCGGTGCTCAGGATGATGATCCAGCAGCCGCTGGTCGCAGCCGCGCGCGCCGGTCAGTACGACGTGATCTGCACGGTCGCCGGCGGCGGCCTCTCGGGCCAGGCCGGCGCGGTGCGTCACGGCATCTCGAAGGCGCTGACCAACTTCGAGCCGGATCTCCGCGGCGTGCTGAAGAAGGGCGGCTTCCTGACCCGCGACTCCCGCACCGTCGAGCGCAAGAAGTACGGCCGGGCCAAAGCGCGCAAGTCGTTCCAGTTCTCGAAGCGCTAATTGCTTTGCTAAAATTGCAGCGACCGCTGCATCTGCCAACGAAAAAAGGGCGCCGGTGGGCGCCCTTTTTGCTGCGGCGTTTCCAAGCGAGGCGGGTATGGGTTGGCGTGCAGAAAACGCATTAGGTACTAAAACCAGAGCCCGATTCAGAACCGACTCTAGCGAGTTTAGAGATCAATTAACGCAGTTTTTCGCGAAAACTTGCGTATGCGTGCAAACGGATTTGGAACCCGAGGCCCGTAGCGTCCGAGACCGTAACGGCGCGGCATCGCATTTCAAATCGCGCCACAGAACGTTGCATCACACGCTCGGCGGGGCTCATGTCGTTCGATACATCGACGCTTTATCTGTTTGCCACACTGGTTGCCGGTATGCTCGGCGCCATGCTGATGTTCTTTGGCAGCCAGGAGAAAATTCCAGCATTGAACTGGTGGGGCAGCGCCTATCTGTTGGGCGCGGTGTCGATCGCGATCTGGACCGTTGCAGGTTCGAAGCTCGGCGTTCCTCTGTCGGTGGCGCTGAACGCGGCGGGCTTTGTCGCGTGCGGCATGGTCTGGAACGCGTCGCGCGTGTTCCACGGCCGCAAGCCCAATTTCGCGGGCCTGCTGTTCGGCGCGATCGTCTGGGTCGCGGCCGTCGTGATGCTGCCGCCCGAGGACTCCGCGCTGCGGCTGACCATCGGTGCCGCGATCATCGCAATCTATGCGGCGCTGACCGCGGCCGAATTGTGGACTGAGCGTCGCCGCGCGATGCAAAAGCGCTGGCCGACGATCGCCGTGCCGGTGCTGCATGGATGCGTGTTGATGTTGCCAATCCTGCTCGGCAATTTACTGCGCCCGCACGACGAGGCCCTCGCCAACAGTGTCTGGGTGACGATTTTCTCGGTCGAGCTCGTGCTCTATGCGATCGGCACGGTCTTCGTAATCTTCATACTGGTGTCTGATCGCGCGGTGACCGCGCACAAAACGGCGGCGTCCGTCGATCCGTTGAGCGGGATGCTGAACCGCCGCGGCTTTGCCGAAGCCTGCTCGCGGGTGATCGAGCGCGAGGCGCCGGCCGGCCGGCCGGTCACGGTGATGATTTTCGATATCGATCACTTCAAGTCGATCAACGACCGCTTCGGCCATCCCGCGGGCGACGAGATCCTCAAGCTGTTTTCGACGATCGTGGTCAACAATCTGCGCATCAGCGACCTGTCGGGGCGCATCGGCGGCGAAGAGTTTGCAGCGCTGCTGCCGTGTTCGCTGGAAGAGGGCGTGCTGGTAGCCGAACGCGTGCGCGAAGCCTTCGAAGGTTCCGGAATCGAGTGCGAGGAAGGCGCGGTCGAGACGACGGTGAGCATCGGCGTGGCCGGCGGCCCGGCGGGCACCGACCTCGAGGTGCTGCTCGCGGCCGCCGACACCGCGCTCTATCAGGCCAAGCGCAGCGGCCGCAATCGCGTCGAGTCCGCCGAAGAGCTGCCGCTCTCGCTGGAAAACTGGCGGCGCAAGACCGCAGGGGTTGCGGCACCGGTGCGCGAGCGGCCAGCGACCGCTTAAAGCATGACCCGGAAAAGTGGACACCGGTTCTTCCTGGCGACAAACGCAAAGTGTTTGCGCGGAGATCATGTTAAAAAAAACAGCTGGGCTGGAGGCCTGATTCAACTCAGTTGAATCAGGCGACGGCCCAGCGGTAACCTGCCATTTACCATTCCGTCCATATCATTTCTTTTATGGACACACCCCGCACTCAGAATCCCCAAGCTGCCCTGATGTCGCTGGAAGCGGCAGCAGTTTCCGCCCGTGGCGGCTTCGCCTGCATGTTCTCGACTTCCGACGAATACGAGACCGCGCTCATCGTCGAACGGCGCGCACAGGGCCGCTACAGCCGGCAGCAGCGCAGCCGCTGGCCAGCAGTCATGTTGGTGGGCTGCATGCTGATGGTCGCGGGTACCGTGCTGCTTCTGAACTAGCGCCTTTACAGGTAGCCACGGGGCGTCGCGCCTCCTGCACCAGATGAACGGCCTTCAATACGCAGCATCGGCGTTGTATTCCTTGGCGAGAATCAGCGGCAATCTCGACAAACACGGAAGGAATGTCCGTCCCATGATCACCGAAATCGCACAAATCGACGTCAAGCCCGGAACCGAAAAGGACTTTGAAGCAGCGGTTGCCAAAGCGCGTCCGCTGTTCCTGCGCGCCAAGGGCGGCAAGGGCTTTGAATTGCACAAATCGATCGAGAAGCCACAGCGCTATCGGCTGATGGCGAAGTGGGAAACGCTC
>JBJMTR010000437.1:0-6114 GCA_045811565.1 Bradyrhizobium sp. | reverse complement strand
GCAAGGGCTATGGCGGCCGCGAAGGCTATGCCCGCTTCATCGAAACCAGGGCGTGGCGCGATGCCGCCGACGGCGCGATCCGCGAGGCGCTGGTCAACCTGGAATCCGTCCCCGCGCCCGCGGGTGAAATGGACGTGGTGTTAGGGGCCGGCTGGCCCGGCGTGATGCTGCATGAAGCCGTCGGCCACGGGCTCGAGGGCGATTTCAACCGCAAGCAAACCTCGGCTGTCGCAGGGTTGAGGGGCAAACAGGTCGCGGCCAAGGGCGTGACCGTGGTCGATGACGGCACCATGGCCTCGCGCCGCGGCTCGCTGTCGATCGACGACGAGGGCACGCCGACCAATCGCACCGTGCTGATCGAGGACGGCATTTTGGTCGGCTACATGCAGGACCGCCAGAACGCCCGGCTGATGAGCATGAAGCCAACCGGCAACGGCCGCCGCCAGAGCTATGCGCACGTGCCGATGCCGCGCATGACCAACACCTACATGCTGGCGGGCGAGCGCGATCCCGCCGAAATCATCGCTTCGGTCAAGAAGGGCGTCTACGCCGCGAATTTCGGCGGCGGACAGGTCGACATCACCTCGGGCAAATACGTCTTCCAATGCACCGAGGCCTACAAGATCGAGAACGGCAAGCTCGGCGCCCCGCTGAAAGGCGCGATGCTGATCGGCAACGGGCCGACCGATCTGCATCGAATCACCATGATCGGCAACGATCTCGCGCTCGACACCGGCATCGGCACCTGCGGCAAGAACGGCCAGGGCGTGCCGGTCGGCGTCGGCCAGCCGACGTTGCGGATGGAGCGCATCACGATTGGAGGAACGGGCTAGTGAGCACCAATACCGAAATATCAGCAGCCAAGCCGACGAGCTGGCGCGCCCAGGCCGTTCAACTAACTGCGATCGTCGCGATCGTGTTCGTCGCCAAAGGTGCGATTGCCGAGCCGTTTTATGTGCCGTCCGGCTCGATGGAGCCGACGCTTCTGATCGGCGACGCCCTTGTGGCGTCGAAATATCCTTACGGCTATGGCGCCGCTTCGCTGCCGATCCAGATCACGTTGCCCGAAACCGGCCGCCTGTTCGGCGAACCGCCAAAGCGCGGCGATGTCGTGGTGTTCCGCTGGCCCGGCGACCGCTCGCAGGCCTGGGTCAAGCGCGTGGTCGGCCTGCCCGGCGACCGGATCCAGATGCGGCAGGGCCAACTCTTTATCAATGACCATGCGGCTGCGCTGAAGCTCGACGGTATTGGCGAAGCCGAAGACGATCACGGCGGCAGCGAGGAGGCCTATCGCTATATCGAGACGCTGCCGAACGGCGTCAACCACGCGATTTTCAAGATGCGCGACAATGGCAGGCTCGACAACACCCCCGAGGTGACGGTGCCGCCCGGAAAGGTGTTCGTACTGGGCGATAACCGCGACAATTCCGCCGACAGCCGCGTGTCGGTACGCGACGGCGGCGTCGGCCTGTTGCCGATCGACAATTTGATCGGTCGGGCCGATGCAGTGGTCGGCTCCTGGGATATGGGCATCCGCAGCCAGCCGGTCTGGACCTGGCTGTCCGGCTTCCGCCTCGCGCGGTTTTTTACATCGGTGCATTGAGCGATAGTCCTCATGGTGAGGAGGCGCGCCAGCGCCGTCTCGAACCATGAAGCCCGTATGTGCGGCATGTCCCTCGAGGCGCGCGCTGATGCGCGCTCCTAGAGCGTGATGACTTTTCTTCGAATCGTCATCTCGCTCTATCCTTTTGTTTGAGCATGATCTCCGCGCAAACGCTTTGCGTTTGTCGCGAGGGAAAGCCGGTGCCCACTTTTCCGGATATGCTCTAGGATGAGGAGAGAGCGGCAACATGATCTTCGACGACGTCAGAAAGATTGCGCTTGCCTGGCCGGAGGTCGAGGACGGCACCTCCTACGGCGCGCCGGCGTTGAAGGTGCGCAAGAAGCTGCTGGCGCGACTGAAGGAAGACGGCGATAGCCTGGTGATGCCAGGTGCGCCGCAGGATGCGCGCGACATGCTGGTGGAGAGCCAGCCGAAAGCGTTTTATTTCACCGATCACTACCGCGATTATCCGATAGTGCTGATCCGCCTGGCGAAGGCCAGACGCACCATCGTCGAACCGCTGCTGCGCCGTCGCTGGCGGACGCTTGCGTCAAAAGCGGCGGTGCGGGACTTCGACGCCCACACACCGGACGGCAAGGCACGGCTTTGAACAGAGATGAACTTCTCGCCGCCGCGCTGCGACGGGAAAAGTCTGCTACCGCACCACGCCGGACGTAAACCCCGCCTTCCTTCGCGGCGGCTTGATCTCTTTTTTCAGGAAACAATGCGCTTCCTTCCCGGCATATCCGGGGCGCGCGTAGGTCCAGGCACGGCACTTGTTGTCGGTCGCACAGGCCGCCTTGCAGGCATCGTCGCCCTCGCCGCGCTTGAGATCGAAACTCTTGTAGTCGCCGCCGGCACGGTCGATCGAGGTTTCGACCGTGCCGTTTCTTGGCTCGACGACACCGGCGCCGCGCACGCCGGAGACGCAGCAATTATTCTTGGTGCGTTCCGGCACACTGTTCTTGAGCCAGCAAATCGCGCCGGTGACGATATCGCTCGGATAGTTGAAGCTCCAGGCCCGGCAACGGCGGTCTCGCTCGCATACCAGCGCGCAATCGGCGGGATCGCCTGACGTCACCGGCGAACTCACATAATCGCCGCCGGGACGATCGAAATTGGCCTGCGACAGCGCCGGCCGTGTCCCGATCACGGCCGTCAAAAGTGCGAACGTCACCACACACGCCCTGAGCCGGCGGCCGATCCCCATACGTATTGCTTTCGAATTCCAGCCCACTTCCCGCGGACAGTCATTTGAACGCCATCAACCTGTATGGCGGATGAACGGTCCATCAATGCGGCAACGGGCCGATTCCGCAGCAATTTCGATCGAGAGCCTGTCCCGGCCAGGCTCTAGAACGCATACTCCTGATAGGCCGGTTCCACGGAGCCGTTCCAGGCGCCGTTGAATTTATCCAGCATCTCCTCCGCGGGCGTCCGGCCGGATTCGAGGATTCGCTCCAGCGGCTCGAGGTAACGGCTCTCGTCGCGCCCGGAATGATCGACGCGGTTGCGCCGCCGCAAACCCGCGTGCGACAACTTCAGGCATTCCTTCGCGATCTCGAACAGATAGCGATTCTTGATTCGCGCCTTGAAGCCGAAGCGCGGCACATCGTCGCGCAGCGACTGACGTTCCGGCGCGCTCCAGTGCCGCACGATCTCCCAGGCAGTGTTCAGGCTGTCGTCATCGTACAGCAGCCCGACCCAGAACGCCGGCAGCGCCGGCAGCCGTCCCCACGGCACGCCGTCCGCGCCGCGCATTTCCAGATAACGCTTCAGCCGGACTTCCGGAAAAATCGTCGACAGGTGATTGGCCCAGTCGGACAGCGTCGGGCGCTCGCCGGGGAACGCGGAATTCTTGCCCTCGAAAAAATCGCGGAACGATGAACCGGAGACGTCGATGTAGTCCTCGCCGCGCTTGACGAAGTACATGGGAACGTCGAGTGCGTAATCGACCCAGCGCTCGAACCCCATGCCGTCTTCGAACGCCCAGGGAATCATGCCCGAGCGCGCATTATCGGTGTCGCGCCAGATCTCGGAGCGGAACGACAGGAAGCCGTTAGGCTTGCCTTCGGTGAACGGCGAATTGGCAAACAGCGCGGTCGCCACCGGCTGCAGCGCCACCGAGACCCGTAGCTTTTTCACCATGTCGGCTTCGGAGGAGAAGTCGAGATTGGTCTGCACGGTGCAGGTCCGGTACATCATATCGATGCCGTATTTGCCGACCTTCGGCATGTAATTGGTCATGATCTTGTAGCGGCCCTTCGGCATCACCGGGATCTGCGCCCGCGACCATGACGGCGTCATGCCGAGGCCGAGGAAGCCGATCCCCAACGGCGTTGCGATCTCGCGCACCTGCGCCAGGTGCGCCATCAGCTCGGACTGGGTCTGATGCACGGTCTCGACCGGTGCGCCGGACAGTTCGAACTGCCCGCCCGGCTCCAGCGAAATCGCGCCGCCGCCGGTGACGTCGTAGAGCCCGATGATGTTGCCGCGCTCCATGATCGGTTCCCAGCCGAGCAGTAGCTTCATGCCGTCCAATAGCGCGCCGATGCCGCGGGCGCCTGCATAAGGCACCGGCTCGTGGCCCTGCAGCGTGAACGGCGTCTTCTCGTGCTCGGTGCCGATCCGGAATTCGGACGGCTCTTTCACGCCGGCTTCCAGCCACGCGACCAGTTCGTCGCGCGACTGCAGCGGCGTCATATCGATGTGGTCACGCGCCATACGAGTTCCGAGTGAAAGGCGCTTCGATCGAATGCGCGCGGTGGCAGGGGCCGCGAACCTGATGGCCCGCGGATGCTGTTGGCAACAATAATATCATCGAGCGGGCACGCCGTCTCTTGCGGCGGCAGCCTTGACCTCGCTGCAGGAACAGCCCAGCCGGTCGAGCAGGGCGCAGAGCTTCATGGCATCGGCGTCGGACAATTTGGAGCCGACGTGCTTTTCGATCGCCGCGGAATAGGCGCTCCACATTTTCTTCTGCAATTCGCGTCCCGCTTCGGTGATCTCGACGAACTGGCCACGCTTGTCCATCTTGCATTCGCGCCGCGCCGCCAGTCCCTCGTCGACCAAGCGGTCGATCAGCCGCGACGTCGAATATTGCGGGATCAGCATCTGCTTTTCCAGCTCGACCGGCCGCATCTCCCCCGATGGCGCGCGCGACAATTCGAGCAGCGCGTCGTACCAGGCCAGCGGCGGAAAGCCGGCCTTCTTCAGATCCTGCTCCACGGCATCGAGCACCCGGCTCTGCAACCGCATCAGGCGGATCCAGGCGGCGGTCGCCTCAGTCGATGGTTTGCGTTTCATGGTCTAGTCCATACGTGTCGTAAGCGAGTGTAGCGCACTAAATGCAGCTGCATCAATCTTGACTATTTCATGCAGATGCATTTAGTCATCCGCGCACAGTCTCCAATAAGTCGAAAGGGAAGGAAAATTCCGATGAAACTGTATTATTCACCTGGCGCCTGCTCGCTGTCGCCCCATATCGCACTGCTGGAAGCAGGCCTCCCCTATGACTTGGTAAAGGTCGATCTGCGGGCCAAGAAGCTCGAAAATGGCGACGATTTCCTGAAGGTGAACCCGAAGGGCCAGGTGCCGGCGCTGGCACTCGATTCGGGCGAGCTAGTGACCGAAGGTCCGGTCATCGTGCAGATGATCGCCGACAAGGCGGCGGGAA
Source organism: Bradyrhizobium sp. (assembly GCA_045811565.1). GTDB lineage: Bacteria > Pseudomonadota > Alphaproteobacteria > Rhizobiales > Xanthobacteraceae > Bradyrhizobium. The sequence goes on along the minus strand of JBJMTR010000437.1, from coordinate 835 downwards.
AGAACCTCGCCCCCGCCCGCGACAGCGCCGAACGCTACAAACTGCTTGAATGGCTCAACTTCATCACCACCGAGTTGCACAAGAATTTCGGCCCGATGTTCTCACCGGTGCTGGCCGACGACGCCAAGGCGTTCTTCAAGGACCGCGTGATGGCCAAGTTCAAATACATCGACAGCCAGTTGGCCGGCCGCGACTATCTGATGGGCAGCCAGTTCAGCGTCGCCGACGGCTATTTGTTCACGATGCTGTCCTGGGCCGATCGAATGAAATTCGACCTGTCGGGGCTGCCGAAGCTTTTAGCCTACAAGGCCCGCGTCGCCGCGCGCCCGAAGGTGCAGGAAGCGCTGAGCAAGGAAGGCCTGCTGAAGGCGGCGTGAGGCAGCTTGTCATTCCGGGCCGGGGCGAAAGCATCGAACCCGGAATCTCTTCACGCTTATACGATCGAGATTCCGGATCAGTCCGCCTTGCGGACTGTCCGGAATGACGGGTTTTACGCCGCCGCCTGCTTCTTGGGCGGGAAGCGCCCGTAAAAAGTCTCGCCCTTGGCCGCCATGTCGATCAGCAATTTTGGCGGCGTGAAGCGGGAGCCGTATTTGGCCTCCAGTCTGTGGCACAGCTCGACGAATTTCTTGGTGCCCATGAAATCGATATAGGACAGCGTACCGCCGGTGAACGGCGCGAAGCCGAACCCCAGGATCGAGCCGACATCGGCCTCGCGCACATCGGTGATAACATGATCCTCCACGGTGCGTGCGGCTTCCACCGCCTGCACCACCAGGAAGCGCTGCTTCAATTCCTCAACGTCGAGCGTATCGGGGTCGAGATGCTTTGGCTG
>JBJMTR010000436.1:0-10164 GCA_045811565.1 Bradyrhizobium sp. | reverse complement strand
GAGCGCATTGGCGTGACCGACGATGCGCGGCAGCATCCAGCTGATGCCGTGTTCGGCGATCAGGCCGCGGCGCGCGAAGGCGGTCGTGAACACCGTGTTGTCGGCGGCAAAGCGCAGGTCGCAGTAGAGCGCATGCACCAGGCCAATGCCGGCGGTGGCGCCGTTCAGCATGCCGATGACAGGCTTTGATATCGACGGATAATAGCCGTAGCGTGTCTGCCAGTCCGGCCGGCGGTTCATATCGAACGGCGGTATATTTTCGCCGCGCCTGGTCTCGTTGGGGTCAATGCCCTTCAGCGCTTCCATGTCAGCGCCGGCGCAGAACGCGCGCCCAGCCCCGGTGAGTACGATGACGCGCACACAATCATCGGCGGCTGCCGCCTCCATGGCGTGGCGGACATCCCGCTCCATGATCGAGGTCCAGGCGTTCATGCGGTCGGGACGGTTGAGCGTGATGGTCGCGATCTTGTCGCTCACCTCATAGAGAATGTGCCGATACTCCACCGCGATCTCCCTTCGGTTTATCGATCGGCGTGTCACGCGCCGCCGCCGGATCCGCTGAGCGCGTGAAGTCGCTGAGGAGCCGCGCGAATTCACCGCCAGTCATGCCGGCTCCCATTCGCCTGGATTGAGAATGCAGGCTTACGAGCGCAACACTATCACATCTGACGATTTGGGAAGGCGCCGCGAGAGAGCGGAATATTCCGCGAGGCGGCTATTCCGCTGCTTCCGACATGATCGAGCGCGGCATGCGCGCGAGCCAGCCATCGATAAAATTCTTCAGCCATGCGCGCTCGGTGAAGTCGTGTACGGCGCGATCGGCGAAGTGATGCTGACGCGCACGCGCGCCCGGCGCATCCATGCGGTCATACCCGCGCGTGGTCCAGCAATGCATCATCGCGTAGGTCACGTCGGGGTGAAATTGGAAGCCGAATGCGTGCGCAGTCTGGAACGCCTGCACCGGGAAGTCGTCGCCCTCGGCGAGCAATTCAGCGCCATACGGGAGCCCAAACCCCTCGCGGTGCCAGTGATAGACGTGACTCGGCCAGTTCGGGCAAAGCGCGTGACCCGCCGCAGTCGGACGGATCGGATAATAGCCGATTTCGCTGCGGCCTTCCGGGTGCGGCGCGATCTTTGCGCCAAGCTGCCTGGCGAGCATCTGGGCGCCCAGGCAAATGCCCAGAAATGGCCGCTGCTCGCGCAGCGGAACTTCGATCCAGTCGATCTCCCGGCGCACGTAATCATCGCCGTCATTGGCACTCATCGGGCCGCCGAAGATCACCGCGCCCGCATGCTCATCCAGCGTTTCCGGCAAGGGATCGCCGAATCTCGGTCGCCTGATATCCAGCGTGTGACCTAGCGCACGCAGCGCATTGCCGACGCGGCCCGGCCTGGATGTCTCCTGATGCAGAACGATCAAAACCGGCAGCCGGGATGCCGCGCTCGGCGGCGTGGCGACCGCCCGCCTTCCAGTGAGGAAGGGCAGCACGACGCTGGTTTTGTCCGACCGGAACGACATCACCTTCGGCTCAACTATGCGGCACGTGATTGGCAGCATACCTAGCTGACCCTTAATTTCGGGTGAGTTCACGCGAACTCATCCAAAATTCATGAACTCATCTAAAATTCATAGGCAAATCGCGCGCCAAATCCGGCCGCAGGCCATTTGACGCTTTTTCGTGCGCTGGTGTTAGCGCCGGCGGAGCTGGAAAACGCCGACTGCCGCCAAAATGAACGAGCGTGGAAACAGCCGGAGCAGGAACGGCACCATCTTGATGCCAAGCCCGGGCAGCACGGCGCGCTTGTTGGCCATAAAGCCGCGATACGCCTGCTGCGCGACGTCCGCCGCGGAAACATTGAGGATGGTGGAATCAAATCCAGGCGCGAATCCCGCGCGGGCCTGGAATTCCGACGGCACGGGACCGGGGCATACCACCGTGACCCTCACGCCGTGCGGCGCCAGTTCCTGGCGCAGCGCCTCTGTGAACGACAGAACATAGGCCTTGGATGCATAATAAACTGCCATGCCCGGACCCGGCAGGAAGCCGGCGATCGAACCGACGTTGAGGATGCCGCCGCGATTGCGGATCAGCGAATCGGAAAATCGCAGGGACAGGTCGGTCAGGGCACGGATGTTGACCGCGATGATATTGAGCTGCGCGACGCGGTCGCGCTTGATCGCGTGACCGAACACACCAAAGCCGGCATTGTTGACGACGTATTCGACCTCTACTCCGGCCGCGGCCAACGCCTCGGCAATCTTGTCGCCGCTCTCCGGCTGTTCGAGATCGCAGGGAATCACGATCGGCGCGGCGCCGCCTTGGGCGGCGATTTCGCTCGCCAATGCAGTCAGGCGATCGGCGCGACGCGCCACCAGTGCCACGCGGTGACCGTTGGAGGCGAAAACCCGCGCCAGTTCGGTGCCTATGCCCGCCGATGCACCGGTAATCAGCGTCACACACTCAGTCACGATCAAAGCTCTTAAATCAATTGCACGATATGCGGCGAACGGCTGGACGAGAGCATAGGCTTATAGTCCGACGCAAGCCACCCCACGAGCATGTCGGCATGCAAGCCGACCGCGCCCCGAATTGAAATGCATTATTTTTCGGGCTTATCGCGCGAGGGCGGCGGCCGATTGCGCCGCACATTAAAGTTTCGTCACCTGCCAGGGGCGCGACGGACGGCTTTTTGACAGCGAACTCCAGCGTGTCACATTGACGCGTCCGCGACATCCCAAGGACCCTTGGGACGGCCGGACTGCTTCTCAGCCACACGGTGCTTGAGATCGATTCGGTCGCGCGACGAAACACCCAGCAAGTCCGCGGCGCGCCAGACCACATTGTCCTCGAACTCGCTGACCTCGCCGTCGGCATAGACCAATTCCCACATCATCTCGACCATGCGCAAGCGCCCTTCTTCGTCCAGCGAACGCATGATCACGCTGGTGAAATGATAGAGATCGACCGCCTCGCCTTCGACCCGCGTTGCGGACGCGATCAATTTGTCCGCCGTGCCGGGATCGAGCCTGAAGCGGCTTTCGATCAGGCCGTGCAATTTGCGCTTCTCGACCTCGGTCGGTTCGCCATCGAGCGACACGACGTGAACCAACAGCGCGGTTGCGGCCAGACGATAATCGGTGTCGTTGAATGCCCGATCCTGCTGGGCGTCGGGAGACACGATTTCAGAAATGAATTGGCGAAGTCCGTCGAGCATGAAGGTCTCGTCTCTATCGCGTGAAGGTGTACGGTTATAACGGTTATATATGGCGCGACGAGGGAGGCGGCGCAATCCGCGTGGTTCCGCCGACTGCATTACCTTTCGGAAATCTCGCTCCCCGGCATAGCGCGTCAGCACCAGACCTCAGATGCGTATCGGGGGATTCCGATATTTCCGGCTCGCGCCAACGCGCGCGACCGGAACGACGGAGCGCTCTCAAGGTATTTCGTACACCACCATCTTGTCGGCAATCCCCCGCAATGCGGCTTCCTTCTGGATCGGCTTGAGCGCCTCTTTCTCCAGAATGGTGGCGACCGCAGTCGACCCGAGGACGGGCGCAGTGATGTGGATTTCCTGCGACGTCGACAGGCTCTGCACCCGCGATGCGATGTTGACGGTCTGGCCGAAATAGTCCTGCCGCTCGTTCAGCATCACCGCAAGGCATGGGCCTTCGTGAATACCGATCTTGACGATCAGGTCCTCCCTGTCGCGCTGGGCATTGAGCACCTTCATCGCCTCGCGCATGCGCAGCCCCGCAATAATTGCATGCTCGGGTCTGATGAAGGTCGCCATCACCGCGTCGCCAATCGTTTTCACGACCGCACCCTTCTCCGCGGCAATGATTTCAAGCAGCGCATGGAAATGCGCCCGCACCAGATCGAAAGCGGCGAGATCGCCGACCCTTTCGTATAGTGCAGTGGAGCCCTTCAGGTCGGTGAAAAGGAACGTAAGCGAGGTGATCTTGAGGCGCTGGTCGACATTGAGATTGTCCGCCTTGAACACGTCGCGGAAGGTCTGGTTGGACAGCATCCTCTTGGCGGTGAGAAACGGCTTGCGCTTGCCGATCAGTTGATGCATCGCCTCACCGGCAACGAACACCGACGGCAGCACCCGGACGTCAGCCTGATTGTCGAGCGACAGCCGTAACGGTCCGGGACGCATTGTTCTCGTGCCGCCCGTCGGCGTCGGCGTCTTGTTGTAGACCAGCGTCAGCTGCTGACGCTCCCTGGTCGGCTCGCCCTGGACCTCGATGAACTGCGCGGAATGCGTCACCGGCTCGAACACGATGATGAATTCTTTTGGCAATTGCAGCGACAGCACCGCCTTCTCGCCCGCCGGCAGTTCAAGCGTGTCCAGCGTCACCTCGTCTGCCAGCGTCGCAAAGGATTGCTTGTCGAAATCGACGCCCGAGCTCCAGAAGACCTGTTTGTAATATTCCCAGATCGGCAGTGTATTGGGATCGTGCGCAGCGATGCGCCGGATGCGCGGGCTGACGGTGAAGGCAACTTCGACCTGCTCGTCAACGGAAGCTTCGTATCCGCAGGCGCAGAGACCGCAATGATAGTCATCCGGCCGCAGCGATTTTAACGTGCTATGGGCGCCAAGCACGCCGCCGCAGCCGGGACACAGCACGTTCCAGGTGAGATCGAACAGCCCTAGTCGGGAGGAATGGAGGAAGCCGGAAATCACGCGCTCCTCGTCAAGGCCGGTCCGTTTTGAGAAGTCCAGCACGTTGATGCGGTTGAGTTCGTGATCCTCGCCCTTCTCGACGGCAAGCTGGATCGCATCGGCCACCGCGGGATCGGCGGTCTGTCGCAACACCGAGAACTGGGCTTTGATGTCGCTCATAGCGGTACTCTAGATCAGTTTACCAGAGCCTCCAAGCACGACCCATCAACGAGGTGTGATAGCAAATATCGGTGAGCGGTCAGGCTGGGTCGTCACCACCCCGACCGGCATCACCGGCTGCTCGTCAACTAGCGAGATGCGGAAGGCGGCGATGATCTCGGCCAACGCCAGGGTCGCCTCGACCAGAGCAAAATGCGCCCCGATGCAGACGCGGGCGCCGACGCCAAACGGCAGATAGGCAAAGCGATCGGGCGGCATACCCGTCATGAAGCGGGACGGTACGAATGCGTTCGGATCGCGCCAGAGCTTTTCGTGCCGGTGCAACAGCCACGGCGCGATCAGGATGACGTCCTTTTTCCTGACCGGCATACCGGCGATGGTGTCCGGTCCCGCCGCGGCGCGCGCGATCAGGAACGCCGGCGGATAAAGCCTCATGGTCTCGTCGACCACTGCGCGGGTAAATTTCAGCCGCTCAACTTCGGGCGCACCGCTCGCGGTAACGGCTTTCACCTCGGCCGCCAGTTCCTCCTGCGTCGCCGGATCGAGCGCGAGAAGATAGAGCGACCAGAACAGCGCGGTGGCGGTCGTCTCATGGCCGGCGAGAATCATGGTCGCGACCTGATCGCCGAGCTGTTCGTCCGTAAATGCCTCGCCCGTTTCAGGATCGCGCGCCGCGCCCATCAGATCGAAGAGGTCGCGCGGCGGCGCGTTTTCATTCTTGCCGGCGGCACGCCGCTCGGCGATCAGCATGCCCACGAACGCGGTCCAGCGCTTGCGGAACCGGGCGCGGGAAAAATCCTGTGGGCTCGGCCAACTCAGCGGCAGCAGCAAATCGAGAAAATGCGGCCGCGCCAGCCGCTCGCCATATTCCATCACGAAATCGCGCAGCGCGGCGCCGTGACGGTCCATCCCGAACGAGAACATCGTGCGCCCGGCGATCTCGAGCGTCATCCGCTGCATCGCCGCGCGCAAATCCACCGGCGCGTTGATGGCGGCTCTCAATTTCGAAATCGTCTCATCGATCACCGCAACCATGTGCGGCACCAGCGACATGACTGCGCGCGGCGTAAAGGCGGGCGCCAGTATCCGGCGCTGGTATTTCCAGTTGCGGCCTTCGGCGATCAAGAGGCCTTCGCCGAGCATCGGGCGCAACACCCGGATGCCAGCCGGCGTGCGCGTATAATTCTCGAAATTGTCGACCAGCACATGCCGGATCGCGTCGGGCGTGTTGAGGATGAAGCTATTGCGGCCAAAAAACCGGCCGCAGACGATATCCTCTTCATAGGCACGCTGGCCCCAGCTGCCGATCGGACTCTCGCAGAGCGCCTTCATCCGCCCGAAGGCGGTCATGTTGTCGGGCGCGCGCGGCGGGCTGGGCGGCACCAGCGGCCGGGGCGCGACCGGCATGTCGTAGGCGTCGGCTATGCTCATGGGGCCTCGCTAAGACATTATCAAAATGCCCGGTCCGCGGCACCGTCAGGGCCGGGCCCGGCAACACAGAGGAGCTAATAACTCAGTTCGGCCACCGCAATTCGATTTTCCGAGGCCGGCCATGCCCGCGCCACGATCCGCTCCTGATTGAACAGTGCCGTAACGGCTCGGCCGCCTTCCGCGGCCGAGAGCCGCACGGTCGTAACCGAATCCGTCGGCACGCCGGGCTTCACGTCGGTAGGCTGCTTGCCGTCAAGCAGCACGAGGTCGCGCGGCAGTCCAAAATAGCCACGTGGCCGCGACATCAGGATGACCGCACCGGCGCCTGCATCCGCCGGCCCGAGCGGCCGCGCCGCGCGCAGATGCACGACATCCGAGGAGCGCGGAAACGGCGAACGGTAGAAATGGGTGGTCACCGAGCCGGGCGACGTCAGCACGATTTCGAGATGCCAGGCGGAATCGACCGGCGCCGGCCCCCAGCGGCCGTCGGCGGCGGTCTGCGAGCTATGGACAGGACCGCCCAGACGTTCGCCGGTCTCGGCGGAGACGCGATACACTTCCACTGACGCACCGGACACTGCACGATTGGTTTGAACGCCGCCCGGTGTGCTCGTGACGAGGCCGCTCAGTTTGACCCCTGTCTCCGGTGTAATCTCAATGCGCGACGGCTCGACGCCAGCGACGAATTTGTAGATCTCGCGGAACGCTCGCGGATGAAACGCCGTCTCGCGGTGATCCAGCGCGCCGAGCACGAGATTGGTGGCGCCCTTCAGCGCAGGTCCTTCGGTGGTAACGCCGGTCGGTGTGCCCGGTTTGCCGACAAAGCGGCCATCGGCTTGCGCATATTTGTCGAGGCCATCGCTACGCAAAGTGAGGAATGCTATTCCCGGCGTCACCTCGCTCTCGCCTTCATTCAATCCACGCAGGAATGGACCGCGGCCGTTGAACTCGTTGCCAAGCCCGTCCTCCCAATCATAGACGCCATGGTTGGGAACGCCGCACAGCACGGCATGGCTGACATCGGTAGCGCCGCCATTCTTGATATAACTGCGGATCGAATAGCCGCCGCGCGAATTACCCACCAATGCAATCCGCGAGGCTCCAGTGCGGCGCTTCAATTCCCTGATGGTGTCACCCAGTTCGCGGCGCTGATCCTCCGTCGAAGAGCGGTTCGGCTGCTCGACCTTGTCGTCGGTGCGCGCCAAGGGATCGGTGAAATTGATCGCGAACATCCGCTCACGCGGAACGCCGTTGGATTCCATCCGCCACAACGTTGTGATCCACAGCGCCGCATGATCGCCGTTGCCGTGCACGAACAGGATGGGCGGAATTTCCGTAGCGGCGGGCGCGGCAGGCGTCGACTGCGCCAGGGCCGGGCTAGCAAAGTTCCCGGCCAGTAAAGGCAGGGCGCCGGCGCTCTTGAGGATGGTCCGCCGCGACAGGCTCATTTTGTTACGTCTCCCATTGTTTTCGGTACTGTAGCTGTGCTGTAGCACCCCAAGCAGCGGCGTAGCTACTGGACAGCGCGGGGTTTTCGCAGGCATCACTTTAAATCAGACGGTAATCAAGCCGGTGACGGAAGGATAACGGGACTGCCCATGACTGAACTACCGCAACGTTCGCCTTTTGCCGCCGAGAGTATCACGGCGCCGCTGCGGTATTCGGTGTTCCGGCGCATCTGGCTGGCGAGCCTGCTCTCCAATCTCGGCATCCTGATCCAGGGTGTCGGCGCGGCCTGGGCGATGACGCAAATGACGTCGTCGGCCGACAAAGTCGCGCTGGTACAGACCGCGCTGATGCTCCCGGTCATGCTGATCTCGATGCCGGCCGGCGCCATCGCCGATATGCATGATCGCCGTATCGTGGCGATGATCTCGCTGGCGGTGGCGCTTGCCGGCGCCACCCTGTTGACCGCGCTGGCATGGTTCAACCTGGTCACCCCAAATATCCTGCTGGCGTTATGCTTCGTGGTTGGCAGCGGCATGGCGCTGTTCGGCCCGGCCTGGCAATCCTCGGTCAGCGAGCAGGTGCCGGCGGAAACCCTGCCGGCGGCGGTCGCGCTCAACGGCATCAGCTACAACATCGCGCGCAGCTTCGGCCCGGCAATCGGCGGCATCGTAGTCGCCAGCGCCGGCGCGGTCGCAGCGTTTGCGACCAATGCGGTGCTCTACATACCGCTGTTGGTTGTGCTGTTTCTCTGGAACCGGGTCAGCGAGCCATCGCGCCTGCCGCGCGAACGGCTCAACCGCGCCATGGTCTCGGGCGTCCGCTACATCACCAATTCGCCGTCGATCAAGATCGTGCTGACGCGGACGCTGGTCACGGGCATCATCGGCGGCTCGGTCTCGGCGCTGATGCCGCTGGTCGCGCGCGACCTCTTGCATGGCGGCGCGCAGACTTACGGCATCATGCTCGGTGCTTTCGGAATGGGGGCGGTGATCGGCGCACTCAATATCGGCGAGGTACGGCGGCGGATGAGCGGCGAGGCCGCGGTGCGCGCCTGCGCGCTGTCGATGGCAGGTGCGATCGCCGCGGTGGCGATCAGCAAGCAGCCGGTGCTGACGGCGGCCGCGCTGGTACTCGCCGGTGCGGTGTGGATGCTCGCGGTAGCCCTGTTCAACATCGGCGTGCAGCTCTCGGCGCCGCGCTGGGTCGCCGGCCGTTCGCTGGCGGCGTTCCAGGCTTCGATCGCCGGCGGCATCGCGATCGGAAGTTGGGGCTGGGGACATCTCACCGACCTCGCCGGCGTGGAAACGGCGCTGCTGGTTTCGGCCGGCCTGATGTTTGTTTCGCCGGTGCTCGGCCTATGGCTGCGGATGCCGCCGGTCGGCGCCCGCAACGAGGCCGCCGAGGTGCTGGCCGACCCCGAAGTGCGGCTGTCGCTTACCGGCCGTAGCGGTCCGTTGGTGGTCGAGATCGAATATCGCGTCGCGCAGGATAACGCCCGCGCGTTCCATAACGTGATGCAGGAAGTGCAGCTCAGCCGCCAGCGCAACGGCGCCTATGGCTGGTCGATCGCGCGCGACATCGCCGATCCGGAATTGTGGACCGAGCGCTATCATTGTCCGACCTGGCTGGATTACTTGCGCCAGCGCAACCGCTCGACCCAATCCGAACGCGAGTTGCATCAGCGGGCCATGGCCTTCCATCTCGGCCCGGAGCCGGTGCGCGTGCGCCGGATGCTGGAGCGGCCGTTCGGGTCGGTGCGTTGGAAAGAAGATACGCCTGACCGCGCGGCGAACGAAGTGCTCCCGGTGGTCGCGACGGCGGCGGGAAGCAGTACTTGAAATCCTTCACACCTCCCGCCTGCAAGAAATTGAAGCAGCGCGAATTACTGTGCGGCGACCGTGCTCGATGCCTTTGCGAGATCCCGATCCATCACGGCGCGGCAACCGCTGGTCAGATCGGAGCGGTGCTTGATCATGCAGGCGGTGATCTTCGGGATGTTCGGAATTTCCGAGCTGCACAGGCGGAACGCGTCGCCCGTGCACAACTGCTGCGCCTCGGCGCTAAAGGCAAAGCTCGACGTCGACGACAGCGCGGAGAACGAGGTCGCAAAAGCCAGCGCTAAGCTCGCCTTGCGAATCGTCCTGGTGAAGAACGCGGTCATTTTCGGCTCCATTGGACCGGTTCGGTGGAGCCGGTCTGATGGCGCCACCATGCGCCCTCCTCGCCGCTGCGACTGTGATGGTCATCACGCAGCGATATCCGCCTAATTTTCTTCGCCAAACCGGATCGTGTTGGTGTCGCGTTAAGACCTCATTGGCACTAATCGCTCGTTACAGACGTGGTGTGTGCCCTGAGTTCTCATGGGAAGTGTAGCGATGCGTAATGCGTTAGGCCTGATGCTGGCGAGTGTTGTTGCGGCGGCCGTGATCGCCGGAG
>JBJMTR010000435.1:0-7606 GCA_045811565.1 Bradyrhizobium sp. | reverse complement strand
TGGCGAGGCGCTCGGCGGTCACCATCTGGTCGATGTCGTCGCCTTGCGTCGAGAGCATCAGCGCGCCACGGACCGCACGGAAACGCTGTACCGGCACCGCGACGGAGACGATCACCTCGCCGCGCTGGTTGACGCGCACCATGCTGCGCTTCTGTCCGTTGAGCGCGCGCGTGACCTCTTCGTAGCCGTTGCCGCCTTCCGGCCCGAGCTCCCGATAAAGCGGCAGGTCACCGCGATTGAGCCAGGTACGGATCGCCGTCGTCGTCCGTTCGACAATGCCGGGCTGGTCGATGGATGGCGGCGGCAGATTGTCCCGCAACACGGCGTCCAGGCTGCGGCTGTCCAGGATCAATCCACCATTCGGATCGAAAATACGCGCACGGGTCTTCGTCGGCGAAATCAACCGCCGCAAGACGGGCGCGACCCGCTCCGGATTGATGGGAAAATCCAGCCCGGAATATTCGTCAGGAGCGTTGTAGGTTTCGCCCGGCTTCAGGTCGAGCAGCCGGTCGGGGTCGATGGTGATGGTGTTGGTCTCGACCGTCGCCGAGGCCGCGATCGCGCCCGCGATGATCTCGGCCTGCACCAGCAGGCTTTGCGCACGGGCGTCGATCAGGCCGGCACGGAATTGCGAGAGATAGAGAACGCTCGCGACCAGCGCGACCAGGCCGGCAAGGTTCAGCGAGACGATGCGGCGGGTGAGGCTGGAGAACGACAGCGCAAAGAAGAACTGCCCGGCGCGGCGCAGCCAGCCGAACGGCCGCCAGCCTTTCCGCTTTTCGTCGGCTACGGCGTCTTGGCCGAGGGGCGGGGTCGCGCCCTCGGTATTCAGGCCTTGGTCAGGCGGCGTTCGATCAAGCACTGGCAAACTGCCGGTTGGTTGGAGTTCAAGTCCTGCGATGCACGCTGTTGCGTTCGCACCCTACCCCAGCGGCGCGAGCCATGTCAGTTACCAAACCTCGCGGTATCTCCGTCCGAGCGGGGAAAACCCGTTCCCACCCAGCATGGGTACGGGACAGCTGTTTCCGGATCATGCAGATCAGGCTTCCTTGAAACGGTAACCAACGCCGTAGAGCGTTTCGATCATTTCGAAATCGTCGTCGACTACCTTGAACTTCTTTCGCAGACGCTTGATGTGGCTGTCGATGGTGCGATCATCGACATAGACCTGGTCATCATAGGCCGCGTCCATTAGCGCATTGCGGCTCTTCACCACTCCGGGCCGCGTCGCGAGCGCCTGCAGAATCAGGAATTCCGTCACCGTCAGCGTTACCGGCTCGTTCTTCCAGGTGCAGGTGTGACGTTCCGGGTCCATCCGCAGGAGTCCGCGATCGAGAGCGCGGGCATCCGGCTCCTTCGGCACGGCGGTCGGATCCTTGGGCTGGCCGCGGCGGAGCACGGCCTTGACGCGTTCGACCAGCAGGCGCTGCGAGAACGGCTTGCGAATAAAATCGTCAGCGCCCATTTTGAGGCCGAACAATTCGTCGATCTCTTCATCCTTGGAGGTCAAAAAGATCACCGGCAGATCGGATTTTTGTCGCAGCCGCCGCAACGTCTCCATGCCGTCCATGCGCGGCATCTTGATGTCGAGGATCGCAAGATCCGGCGGTGAGGTGCGGAAGCCGTCAAGCGCCGACGCACCATCCGTGTAGGTCATAATGCGATAGCCTTCGGCTTCGAGCGCGATCGAGACTGAAGTCAAAATGTTGCGGTCGTCATCGACCAAAGCGATTGTGGGCATGAGCCTGCTTTCAGCTTGTGAGTTGCTTAAACGGCCGGCAATCCAGTGATGCGCCGTACAAATGGGCTGTGAACGTGGTCAACGAGCAAAGCTGGGCTGAAGTGTGACCGAGTTCCGCAAAACGCGTCGACGAACGAAGCGTTCCCAACCCATGCATAGCCCCTTTAGCCCAAAAAAGGTCCTTTCCGCAATAACATGGCTGGAAAAACACGATGGAACCGACGGCCGATTTCAACCCCTCAAGGCTTGTCCTATCGCTGCTGCGGCGCAGTCGCCAAGGGGCGCTGGCGACGCTGATGGTCGGCAGCGGCGATCCCTATTGCTCCCTGGTCAATGTCGCGAGCCATTTCGACGGCTCGCCGATCCTGCTGATCTCGCGGCTGGCGCTGCATACCAAGAACATTTTTGCGGACGCGCGGGTATCGCTGATGCTGGACGAGCGGGCCGAAGGCGATCCGCTGGAAGGCGCGCGGATCATGCTGGCGGGCCGCGCCGAAGAAGTGTCGCCGGATGACTCCGCGGTCGCCCGCCAGCGTTACCTCAACGCCCATCCATCAGCGGAAGCCTTTGTGGATTTTAAGGATTTTTCCTTCTTCCGGATCCGCCCCACGGGCGCCCATCTGGTCGCCGGCTTCGGCCGTATCATCGACCTCAAGTCCGAACAGTTTCTGACGGATCTCAGTGGCGCCGAGGACCTGCTGCAGGCCGAGCCCAGCGCCGTCGCGCACATGAATGAGGATCACCGCGAGGCGATGGACCTCTACGCGACGCGCCTGCTCGGCGCCGACAGTGCCGATTGGCGCTGCACCGGCTGCGATCCTGATGGGATCGACATGCAGGCCGGCAGCAAGACGCTGCGACTGGATTTCCCGGAGCGGCTCACCAGCGGGACGGATTTGCGCAAGATGCTGGTCAGGCTGGCCAGCGAAGCGCGCGCCAAGAACTAAGCGCTGACCGACAATCGCAGGTGGATTTTGAACGGGCGCGGAAGCTTCCGCGGCTCACGCGATATTGTCACATCCGCTGTACAATCAGAGCGATGGCGGCCAGAGCGACGGCGGCGCTGCCGATATGGGAAGAACGATCGAGACTGTCGCGGTGCCGGTGCTGCTTGGCGCAAGCGCGCGAGCTTGCAAAAACCTTTATCGCCGAAATGGTCTGATGATCGTGCCCAGCAGAATCCACGCTGGATGCATATCCGGCATTCGGGGGCCTTTCGTCCCGATCGGCGCGGCCACGCCGCTGAGATGGCATTATTTGTGCATCGCAACGATGTCACCTCTTTGAACGATCGCGACGGATCGTCGCGCGGTCGAAGAGAACAAAAAAGGCCCCGCGCTGCAGCAAGTAGTTGAGTCAAATGAAAAGCCGCCGCCTTGGAATAAACCAAAACTCAGGGCCTAGCTTGGCAAGCCCGGCGTTCCTCACTATTAGATCGCCGGACTGCCGCCGGAAGGCTATATTCATGCGAGATCACCGCGACCGGGGCGCGCTTAGCCGCATTCGCGCGATCGAAGTAGGCGGGTTGGAGGAGGTTCTTCGTGCAAGATACGGGCGTGCATAACGGTGCCTTTGGCGCCGACAAATTCGGCTTAAAAAATCTCAAGCGCGTTCACTGGAATTTCGGCGCGCCGCAGCTCTACGAGCACTCGTTGCGCAACGGCGAGGCGGTGGTTTCCGCCGATGGCGCGCTCTGCGCCGATACGGGCGTGTTCACGGGCCGCAGTCCGAAGGACAAGTTCACGGTTCGCGATGCGGCCACTGACAAGAACGTGTGGTGGGCCGGCAATCAGTCGATCACCTCCGAGCAGTTCGCAGCGCTCCATGCCGATTTCCTCAAGCATGCCGAAGGCATGACGCTGTACGCGCAGGATCTCTATGGCGGCGCCGATCCGACCCATCGCATCAGGACCCGCGTCTTCACTGAACTCGCCTGGCATTCGCTGTTCATCCGCACGCTCTTGATCCGCCCCGAGACGTCGGAGCTCGCAAGCTTCGTGCCCGAGTTGACCATGATTGATCTGCCGAGCTTCCGCGCCGATCCTAAACGTCACGGCGTGCGCTCGGAGAACGTTGTCGCCATCGATTTCGCCCGCAAGATCGTCCTGATCGGCGGATCCCAATATGCCGGCGAGATGAAGAAGAGCGTGTTCACCACGCTTAACTATTATCTGCCCGAGAAGGGCGTGATGCCGATGCACTGCTCGGCCAATGTCGGATCCAATGGCGACAGTGCCATCTTCTTCGGCCTCTCCGGAACGGGAAAGACGACGCTCTCGGCCGATCCGAAGCGCACGCTGATCGGCGATGACGAGCACGGCTGGGGTGCGGATGGCATCTTCAATTTCGAAGGCGGCTGCTACGCCAAATGCATCAAATTGTCGGGTGAAGCCGAGCCCGAGATCTATGCCGCGAGCAAGCGTTTTGGCGCGGTGCTGGAAAACGTCGTGCTCGATGCCACTGGCCGCGTGCCTGATTTCGACGACGGCTCGAAAACCGAGAACACCCGCTCGGCCTATCCGCTCGATTTCATTCCGAACGCCTCCCGCACGGGGCGCGCCGGTCACCCGAAGAACCTGGTGATGCTCGCGGCCGACGCCTTCGGCGTGATGCCGCCGATCGCAAAGCTGACGCCGGCGCAGGCGATGTACCACTTCCTGTCCGGCTACACCGCCAAAGTCGCGGGCACCGAGCGCGGCCTCGGCAACGAGCCGCAGCCGGAATTCTCCACCTGTTTCGGCTCGCCTTTCCTGCCGCGCGATCCATCCGTTTACGGCAACCTGCTGCGCGAACTGATCGCCAAGCACAATGTTGATTGCTGGCTGGTCAACACCGGCTGGACCGGCGGTAAATACGGCACCGGCCGCCGCATGCCCATTAAGGTGACGCGGGCGCTTCTGACTGCGGCACTGGATGGATCGCTGCGCAATGCCGGTTTCCGCACCGACAGATACTTCGGCTTCGCGGTGCCGACCTCGCTGCCCGGCGTCGAGCCGCACATCCTCGATCCCATCAAGACCTGGGCCGACAAGGCCGAGTTCGACAAGACTGCGCGCGGCCTGGTTGGCATGTTCCAGAAGAATTTTGCCAAGTTCGAATCGCAGGTCGACGCCGAAATCCGCGCCGCTGCGCCGGAAGTGAAACTCGCCGCGGAGTGACGCGGCGTCATTCCGGGGCGCGTTGAAACGCGAGCTCTGATGTGCAATTGCACATCAGAGAATCCGTAACCACGATCGGGAGTACGGATTCCCGGCCTGCGCCAATTGGCGCATCCACGTGTGCAATTGCACATCGGGGAATGACGACTTTCCTATTCTTGTTCAGATTTAATCCGGCAACACGGCGTTGCTCGGCGTCGGCCGGTCTATGATCTGCAGACCGAACAGGCTGCCGATCAGCTCTACTGCGACGCGCGCCGTGCGGCCCCGTTCGTCGAGGAACGGATTGAGCTCGACGATGTCGGCCGATCGCACCAATCCTGAATCGTGCAATAGCTCCATGATCAGATGGGCTTCGCGATAGGTCGCGCCGCCCGGGACCGTGGTGCCAACGCCCGGCGCCACCGAGGGATCAAGAAAATCGACGTCGAAGCTGACATGCAGCACGCCATTCTTCGCTCTCACCCGTTCGATCACCCGCCGGATCAGGACCCCAACACCGAACTCGTCGATCGCGCGCATATCGGCGACCGCCACGCGGCGGTCGCGCAGAAGTTTCTTTTCCAACGGATCGATCGAGCGGACGCCGAACAGATCGAGCTGATCGGCACCGATCGAGGCGCGCGGGAGGCCGCCGAGCAGGCCATCGAGCCCAGGCTCGCCGCATAGAAATGCCGCCGCCATGCCGTGCATGTTGCCGGTTACCGTCGTGTCGGGTGTGTTGTAATCGGCATGGGCATCCAGCCATAGCACGAACAGCGGCCGACCTTTCTCCTGCCAGTGGCGCGCGACGCCGTTCACCGACCCCATCGACAGGCTGTGGTCGCCGCCCATGAAGATCGGGACGGCACCAGAGCGGGCCAGCCGGAACGCGCGTTCGCTGAGCGCGCGAATCCAGGTTTTGACCTCGTCATAGAATTTGGCATTCGCCGGAGCCCGCCCATCCGAGGTCGCCGCCGGTATCGCGAGATCGCCATGGTCCTCGACCGAAAATCCCATTTGTTCGAGCAGGCGCGCGATGCCCGCTGTCCGCAGTGCAGCCGGCCCCATCAGGGTGCCAGCCTGCGACGCGCCAATTTCGATGGGGACGCCGAGCAAGGCGACCCGCGGAGTTTTCGAGATATCGGCTTCCGACATGGGCGTGGCTCTCAAGGATGCAACACAAGCGACTCGCTCGTGTTCCTCACGCCTTGAAATACGCTATCTGCGTTGTGGTGGCGAGCAGGCGACCTGACGGGGACCACAATTCGCCATTCTGGTCGCCATAGCTCTTGTGAAAGATCTTGGCATCGGCCGCGGCGAGCACTCGCGTAATGCCTTCGGCGGCGAGATCGGCGGCGTCGGCGTGGAAATAGGTCGTCAGCGATACCGTGCCGAACGGCACCAGTTCGCGCTTGGCATGGAAGATGCGGCCGAAAAACGCGTCCGACATCGCCATCAGCGACAGCGCATCGATCTTCCGCGGCAGGCGATCGCCGATCCACAGTTTGGAGTAGGAATTTGGCGGTGCCTTGGTGGGCGTACTGCCGAACTTCGGCTCGCCTTCGACGAAGCGAAATTCATACTGCTTGACCCAGGACACCGCGAGGTCGGGATAGGGCAGGGTCTGCTCAAACGGCGTCGCGCCCGGAAAAGCGGCCTCCTGGTGTGACCAGGACGGGCGGCGCTCGGTAAACACCGCGGTCGCGAGCGTCGCGACGTCACCGCCATCTTGCGTCATCTCCACGCACCAATGCTGCGATGAGCGGTTGGCCTTGACCACGCGAACGTCGAGATCGAACGCGCCCCGCGCGATCGGCGCGCAGTAGTTGACGGTGAGCGCCAGCGGATCCCCTGATCGTTGTGGGTGGTCGATCAGCGCCCGCAGGATGGTCGCTGCCGTCGCGCCGCCGAACGGGCCGACAAACGCCCAGTAGTCATCGCTGGTGCGACCCTGCCATCGGCTGTCGCCGGCGGTGACCGCAGTGGCGTCGTCGAACAGGTGTGGCGTTTTGGTGAGCATCGGAATCCCTGAAATGACATCGGTACATCGCTATCGTTGCAAGCCGAATTCAATAACGTCTGAGGTAATCGTTCTTTCTCCGTCGTAGCCGGCGGGCTTGGGTATGATTACTCAGCGCTTCGCCCCGCGTTGCGCGCCGGACTCCTGCAGCGCGCGCGGGGGAGCCGGCTTGACCGGCACGTTCCAGATATCCTCGGCATATTCGCGGATCGTGCGGTCAGAGGAGAACCACGGCATCCGCGCGACGTTGAGGATAGAGGCCCGCGTCCACGCCGGCACCACTTGCCAGCGTGCGTCGATGCCGCGCTGGGCCTTGTAGTAGGAATCGAAATCGGCGCTGACCATGTAATGGTCGAGATAGCGCAGCGCATGCCCGATCGAGGCGAAGCGGGCGGGATCGTCGGGTGAGAACGCGCCGCTCTCGATCGCGCTAATGGCGCGCGCCAGCCGCGGCGAGCTGCTGATCACATCGGTCGCGTCCAGCCCCTGCTTGCGGCGTATCATGACGTCGCCGGCCTCCATGCCGAAGATCGCGATGTTTTCCGCGCCGACATGGTCGCGGATTTCGATATTGGCGCCGTCAAGCGTGCCGAAGGTCAGCGCGCCGTTCAGGGACAGCTTCATGTTGCCGGTGCCGGAAGCCTCCATGCCCGCGGTCGATATCTGCTCGGAGAGATCGGCGGCCGGAATGATCACCTCGGCGAG
>JBJMTR010000434.1:0-18653 GCA_045811565.1 Bradyrhizobium sp. | reverse complement strand
TGAGCCCTGCGTCGTCAGCACATCGGCGACGTTGGTGAGATCCTTGATCGGCACCGGAAGCCCTGCTAGCAGGCCTCGCTCGCCGGCCGGTTTCTTCATTAATTTCTCGGCATGGGCACGGGCGCGATCGAAGCACAGGATCGGGAGCGCGTTGACCTTTCCATCGACCTCGGCGATCCGCTGTTCCAGCACATCAAGCAGATCAAGCGGGGTGACCTCGCCCGCCTTCAGCTTTTTGACGACGGCGCACGCTGTCTCCCGGACCAAACCTTGATCAGCCACTTTGCCTCTCTCCATTCATGCCCGCTTCATGGTAGCGGATGGTTAGTGCTGTAGAACATTTCACCATCCCGCGCTAATCCCGCCATCGACCGTATAAATCACACCCGACGTATATCCGGAGCGCTCTGAGGCCAGGAACGCCATGAGGTCGCCGATCTCGCGGGCATGCGCGGGACGGCCGAGCGGCAGGCCTTTTTGAAATTCCTTGTAGCGGTTCTCGTCGCCGAACTGGTTTTTCGCCCGGGTCTTCAACAGTGTGACGTGGCGGTCGGTGCCGACGGGGCCCGGATTGATGCCGACCACGCGGATATTGTCGGCAAGACTTTTTCCGCCGAGCGCGCGGGTGAATGCCATCAGCGCGGCGTTGCCGGCGCTGCCACAGATATAATTAGCGTCGAATTTTTCGCCGCCGGCGCCGATGTCATTGACGATGACACCGTGGCCGCGCGCCTTCATCTGCGCGTAGATCGCGCGGGTGAGGTTGATATAGCCGAACACTTTCAGCTCCCAGGCATGGCGCCAGGTCGCCTCATCGATCTTGTCGATCGAGCCGCCTGGAATATCGCCGGCATTGTTGACGAGGATGTCGATGTCGGAAGCGTCTTTTGCAAGCTTTGCCAGATCTTCTGATTTCCGCAGGTCGACAACGTGCGTCGTGACATCGATCTGATGGTTCGAGCGCAGCCGGTCGGCGAGTGCCTTCAGTTGATCGCCGCTGCGGGCGGCGAGGCGAAGGTGGCAGCCTTCCTCGGCGAAGGATTCGGCCGCGGCCGCGCCAATGCCTTTCGAGGCGCCGGTGATAAGGACGCGCTTGCCGCGCAAATGCAGATCCATGGCCATACTCGCTTCAAGAGGGGAGGTCGGAGATGCCGGTTGGAAATTGTTAGGCGGAGGGCGCTGTGGCGGTCAACATTGCAGTGCAGCGTTGCGCCGCGGCGGTGTTTGGTACATTGCAATGGCATCAAATAGGCGGCAATACCAGCGCGGCAAGCGCATAAGGAAGTCTCTCGATGAGCAACGCAAAGAAACAGTATCGGATCGCGGTCATTCCCGGCGACGGCATCGGCAAGGAAGTGATCCCGGAAGGCTTGCGCGTGCTGGAGGCGGCGGCGAAAAAGCACGGTGTTGCCGTGCATTTCGACCATTTCGACTTCGCCTCCTGGGACTATTACGACAAGCACGGCGAGATGATGCCGGAGGACTGGAAGCAACAGATCGGCAAGCATGACGCGATTTATTTCGGCGCGGTAGGCTGGCCCGCGAAAATCCCCGATCACGTTTCCTTGTGGGGGTCGCTGATCAAATTTCGCCGGGAGTTCGACCAGTATGTCAATCTTCGGCCGGTGCGGCTGATGCCCGGCGTGCCGTCGCCGCTCGCCAACCGCAAGCCCGGCGATATCGATTTCTGGGTGGTGCGCGAAAATACCGAAGGCGAATATTCATCGGTCGGCGGACGGATGTTCCCCGACACCGACCGCGAGTTCGTCACGCAGCAAACGGTGATGACGCGCACCGGCGTCGACCGCATCCTGAAATTCGCGTTTGACCTGGCACAGTCGCGGCCGAAGAAGCATCTGACCTCGGCGACGAAATCCAACGGCATCTCGATCACCATGCCGTATTGGGACGAGCGCGTGGAGGCGATGGCGAAGAATTATCCGAAGGTGAAGTGGGACAAGTATCACATCGACATCCTCACCGCGAACTTTGTTCTCCATCCGGATTGGTTCGACGTGGTCGTTGGCTCCAATTTGTTCGGGGACATCCTCTCCGATCTCGGGCCCGCCTGCACCGGCACGATCGGAATCGCGCCGTCGGGCAATATCAACCCGGAAGGCAATTTCCCGTCGGTGTTCGAGCCGGTGCATGGCTCGGCGCCGGATATCGCAGGGCAGGGCATCGCCAACCCGATCGGCATGATCTGGTCCGGCGCGATGATGCTCGAGCATCTCGGCGAGAAGCAGGCGGCCGCCTCGATCGTCGCGGCCATCGAACGCACGCTTGGCGAACGCACGCTGCGCACCCGCGACCTCGGCGGCAACGCCGACACGGTTGCTTGCGGCAAGGCGGTGGCGGAGATGGTGGATCAAGCGTGAGACCCTTATGGTGAGGAGGCGCGAAGCGCCGTCCCGAACCATGAGGCTTGTGGCGAAGCGAAGGCGGGGTGAGGGGTCTCTGCCCGCGGAGGCAGACCCCTCAACCGACGTGGACTGCGTCCGCGCCACCTTCTCCCACAGGGGGAGAAGGGAAAGCCTCGGAGCTCACCCCTTCGCAATCCTTCGGCAGTGCTCCAACGCCGCGCCAATGAGATTTTCGCTTGCTTCGGGCGTGCGGAACGCCGAATGCGCTGACAGCGTCACGTTCGGGAGTTTGGTCAGCGGGTGATCCGCCGGCAGCGGCTCGATATTGAAGACGTCGAGACCGGCATGGCGGATGTGACCCGACTTCAAGGCGTCGATCATCGCGGCTTCGTCGACGATTGCGCCGCGTGCGGTGTTGACGAGGATGACGCCAGGCTTCATCGCGGCAATACGCTCGCGCGTGATGAAGCCGCGGGTATCGTCATTCAATAGCAGATGCAGCGAGACCACGTCGCTTTGCGCCAGCAGCGCTTCAAGTTCGACGAAGTCGACGCCTGGATGGGTTTTCGGCGACCTGTTCCAGGCGATCACGCGCATGCCGCTGCCGCGCGCGATGCGCGCCACTTCCGCCGCGATGCCGCCGAAGCCGATCAGCCCCAGCGTCTTGCCGGTGAGCTGCATGCCGTCCTCGCGCAGCCAGTTGCCGGCGCGCATCTCGCGGTCCATCCGGGCGATGCCGCGCGCCGCTTCCCACATCAGCGCGATGGCACATTCGGCGACCGCCGTGTCGCCATAGCCCTTGATCAGGTGCACGGAGATGCCCAACTCGGCGAGTTCTTCCGGATTCATGTAGCTGCGTGCGCCGGTGCCCAGGAACACGATATCCTTCAGACCGGTGCATTCTTTCGCGATGCCGGTCGGTACCGCTGTGTGATCGACGATCGCAATTCCCGCGCCGTCCAGCACCTTTGGCAGTTGATCCGAGCTCATATCGGGATCGCGGTGGATGCGAACCTTGGGATCGCCGGGCTTCTCCAGCCGTTCGAAGATCACGGCCAGCGATTCGTTGGCGTCAACAAAAACTCCGCGCACGGGCGTGCCTCCGGTCCTTGGGGAATGATCAGGATGCGACACCGGCGAGCGACAGCACGGTGTGCATCAAGACGTTAGCGCCCGCCGCACAATCCGCTTGTGTCGCGTCTTCGAGCTCATTGTGGCTGATGCCGTCCTTGCAGGGCACGAAGACCATCGCCGTCGGCATCGCGGTGTTGAGGTTGCAGGCGTCGTGACCGGCGCCGGAGGTGATGCGCCGGTGCGAATAGCCGAGCATTTTTGCGGCATTCTCGACAGCGTCCACCAGCTTGGGATCGAAATGGGTCGGCGCCTTGCGCCAAACCAGATCGAGCGTGACCTCGACCTTGCGCCGGGCCGCGATTTCCGCAACCGCTGCACGCAAATCCTTGTCGAGCGCGTCCATGATGTCGGCATCGGCGCTGCGGCAATCGACCGTGAACGCGATTTCGCCGGGAATGACATTGCGCGAGGGCTTTGCGATGACGGCTTCGCCGATGGTGCCGACGGCCTTCGGGCCGTGCTTCTTCGCGATATCTTCCATTGCCAGCACGATTTCCGAAAGGGTCGCCAGCGCATCACGGCGCAGCGGCATCGGCGTCGAGCCGGCGTGGCTCTCGAAGCCAACAATCTTGCCGTCATACCACAGCACCCCCTGGCCGGAATCGACCACGCCGATGGTCTTGTTCTCCGCCTCGAGGATCGGACCCTGTTCGATGTGCAACTCGACAAAGCCTGAGAATTTCTGCTTACCTACCGGGCTCGCGCCACGATAGCCGATGCGGTCCAGCGCCTCCTCGACCGTGACGCCTTCGGCGTCCCTGCGCGACAAAATATCGTCGGTGGTGAAGTCGCCGACATAGGCGGCTGACGCCATCATCGCCGGCGCAAAACGCGAGCCCTCTTCATTGGTCCAGTTGCAGATGCAGATCGGCGTCTCCGTTTCTATACCGGCGTCGTTCAGCGTGCGCACCACTTCGAGTGCCGCCAGCGTGCCCAGCACGCCGTCGAACTTGCCGCCGGTCGGCTGGGTGTCGAGATGCGAGCCGAGCCCCACCGGCGGCTTCGACATGTCGCGGCCCCTGCGCAAACCGAACATCGAGCCGAGCGCATCGACATGAACCTCGAGGCCGGCTTCCTCGCACGCCTTCCGGAACCAGTCGCGCACCTGCTTGTCCTCAGGCCCAAGCGTCAGCCGCCGCACGCCGCCTTTCGGCGTGGCACCGAATTTCGCGGTTTCATGAATCGCGTCCCAAAGACGGGCGGAATCGATTTGCAGGTTGGAGGCGGCTCGGCTCATGCGGCTATTCCCGTTGCGGTCGCATTTCAATGGCGCGGCGCAGCGGCTCCGTCAACCGCGACGCTGACCTGCGCGATTTGGCCGGCGAGATCGGCAACGCGTTCCACGGCGACGATGTCGGGCGAAGTCAGCCAGCTTGCCCCGAAGGTCAGCGGCTGGATTTTGAAGTCGGTATCCAGCAGTTGCAGCCGTCCGTCTGCCAGTTCGTTCTCGACAATCGCGGTGGGAATGACGGCGATGCCGAGGCCTTCGATCGCCATGTGAATCACCGTCGCAAGCGAGGCGCTGGCGTGCAGCCGGATCGGCGGCAGATCGGGCCGGTTGAACAGCGCGCGCACAGTCTCGTACGGTTGGGTTTTTCGCGGAAAGGTAATGATCGGATGTTTCGCCAGATCACGCAGCGCGACAGAGCCGTTGCCCAGGCCAAGCGTGGGGCTGGCCAAAAAGCCAACCGTGTAATCGCACAGCACGCGATTGTGCACGCCCGAGGCGGATACCGGTCCGAGCACAAAAGCCAGCTCGATTTCCTGCGCCAATAGCCGCGCGCTCAGATTCGGCGTGATGTCGACTTCGATCTCCAGCGACAAATTCGGATAGGCCGTATTGACGCTCTTGACCAGCCGCGGCAGCCAGGTGTGCACGATGGTCTCGGCGACGCCGAGCCGCAGCACCCCGCGCATCGCGGATCGGTCGCCGACCTCGGCCATCATCTCCGAGCGCAGGCCGATCAGCTTTTCCGCATACACCATCATCTGTCGCCCGCTCGGCGTCGGTGACGCCACGCGATGATCGCGGTTAAGGAGCTTCACGCCCATTTCGCGTTCGAGCTGGGCGATGCGTTGGGAGATCGCCGGCTGGGTGGTGTTCAGCCGCTGCGCCGCCCCGCGAAAGCTGCCGAGCTTCACGACCCAGAGAAACGTTTCGATTGACCTGAAATCCAGCATTGAAAGGTTTTCCCAGATCGATAAAATGGAGTTATCGATTATGATTAGAAAGCACGATTAGACTTTATAGCACGGTTGAGCTTGAGTGCGTTTGTCGAGATAATAGGCAGATCGATCAAATGACTGTTTCGGCGGCAGAGCAGAGATTTCGAGCTGACGAGGCCATGCTTCCGAGCCTGCAAGCGCGTTTGGCCTACCGCACCGGGATGGCCACGGGCACGGCCGGCGTCGCCAACGGGTTCGTTCAGGGCAATCTCGCGATCCTGCCGGAGAAGCTCGCGGCCTCGTTTCACCGCTTCTGCCAGCTCAATCCGAAGCCGTGCCCGATCATCGGCATGTCCGATGTCGGCGATCCCCGCATTCCCTCGCTTGGCCTCGACCTCGATATCCGCACCGACGTGCCGCGCTACCGCGTCTGGCGCGACGGCGAGGTGAGCGACGAGCCGACCGACATCATCGCGCATTGGCGCGACGACCTGGTCGCCTTCGTGCTCGGCTGCTCGTTCTCGTTTGAAGAGGCCCTGATGGACGAGGGCCTGCCGATCCGCCACATCGAGCGCAAGGTGCGCGTGCCGATGTTCCGCACCAATATTGCCTGCGCGCCTTCGGGGCCGTTCGCCGGTCCGATGGTGGTGTCGATGCGTCCCTTCAAGCCCGCGGATGCGATCCGCGCCGTGCAGATCACCTCGCGCTTTCCCTCCGTGCACGGCGCGCCGGTGCATCTCGGCCATCCGCATTCGATCGGCATCATCGATATCAATAAGCCTGATTACGGCGATCCGGTGCCGGTCGAGGCCGACGAAATTCCTGTGTTCTGGGCGTGCGGCGTGACACCGCAGGCGGTGATCGCGGCCGCGAAGCTGCCGTTCGCGATCACGCATGCGCCCGGATTGATGCTGGTGACCGATCTGAGGAACAAGCAATTAGCCGTGCTTTAATGGGCGGCGCTTGCCGTTTTTTGAGGCTTTACCGAATGCGCCAACCGTTTCATCGATAGCCATCGCTCAAGAGGGAATTTTTAAATGACGATCACTCGCCGTAATGTGTTGCTTGGAGCCACCGCTGCCGCAGCGCTCGCACCGATCGCTAGTCGCGCCCAAACTTCCGAAGTGGTGATCGGCGTCATCTACCCGCTGTCGGGTGCGAGCGCGCAGATTGGCGTCGACGCCCAGAAGGCGTTCGATACCGCGGCCGACATCATTAACAAGAATTACGATTTCGAGCTGCCGTTGGCCAAGGGCGAAGGTCTGTCGGGCCTTGGCGGCGCAAAAGTCCGCCTGGTGTTCGCCGACCACCAGGCCGATCCGCAGAAGGGCCGCGCAGAAGCCGAGCGGCTGATCACACAGGAAAAAGTCTGCGCCATCGTCGGTACTTATCAGAGCGCGGTTGCCGTCACGGTCAGCCAGATCTGCGAGCGCTACCAGGTTCCGTTTATCTCTGCCGACAATTCCTCGCCGAGCCTGCACCGCCGCGGCCTCAAATTCTATTTCCGCGCCGCGCCGCATGACGAGATGTTCTCGACCGCGATGTTCGACTTTTTCGATGCCATGAAGAAGAAAGGTCAGAAGATCGAAAAGCTCGCATTGTTTCACGAGGACACCATTTTCGGCACCGACTCCTCGAACGCACAGCTCAAGCTGGCCGCGGATCGCGGCTACAAGGTTGTCGCCGATGTCAAGTATCGTGCGAACTCGCCTTCGCTGACTGCGGAGGTGCAACAGCTCAAGGCCGCCGATGCCGACGTCCTGATGCCGTCGAGCTATACGACGGACGGCATTCTGCTGGTCAAAACCATGAGCGAACTCGGTTACAAGCCGAAAACCATTGTCGCGCAGGACGCCGGCTTCTCCGAGAAAGCATTGTACGACGCCGTGGGCGATAAGATCGAAGGCGTGATCTCGCGCGGCAGCTTTTCGCTCGATCTCGCCGCAAAGCGGCCGATGGTCGGCAAGATCAATGCCATGTACAAGGAGAAATCGGGCAAGGACTTAAATGACTATTCGTCCCGGCAGTTCATGGGCCTGATCGTGATGGCTGATGCGATCAACCGCGCCAAATCCACCGACGGCGAGAAGATTCGCGAGGCGCTGGTCGCGACCGACATGCTGGGTGAGCAGACCATCATGCCGTGGAAGCGCGTGAAGTTCGACGAGTTGGGCCAGAACAACGATGCCGATCCGGTGCTGCTGCAATATGTTGGCGGCAAGTTCGTCACCATCTTCCCGCTGCAGGCTGCCGTCGCCGAAGCCGTCTGGCCGATGAAGTAAAATGCGATCTGCGCGTCACACCAAGGCGTGCGCCCTCAACGGGCAAAGCCCGCGTTTCCAAGCACGAGGGCGGTCTCATCCTTCGAGACGCGCGCAAATGCGCGCTCCTCAGGATAAGGCCATTTGTTTGGAGCAGCACCTGTGACAGCCGAGACCATTATCCAGAGTCTGGCGAGCGGCCTGTTGATGGGGCTGCTCTACGGACTGATCGCCGTAGGTCTCGCGCTGATCTTCGGACTGATGGACGTCGTGAATTTTGCCCACGGCGAATTCCTGATGCTCGCGATGTACGCGACGTTCTTTTTGTTCGCGTTCTTCGCGATCGATCCGTTGCTGTCGGCGCCGTTGGTCGCCGCGGCGCTGTTCGTGTTCGGCGCCGTAGTCTATCTCCTGATCGTGCGCTTTGCCGTCAGGGCAAAAGCCAATGCCGGCATGGTGCAGATTTTCTCGACCTTCGGGCTTGCGATCGTGATGCGCGGCCTCGCGCAGTTCTTCTTCACGCCGGACTATCGCAGTGTCACGCACTCATGGCTCGGCGGCAAAACCATTTCGGTCGCCGGCATCTTCCTGCCGCAGCCGCAGCTCATCGGCGCGCTGGTGTCGATCGCGGCATTCGCTGGACTTTACTTCTTCATCAACCGCACTGACTTCGGCCGCGCACTAGAGGCGACGCGCGAAGACGCCGGCGCGGTGGCGCTGGTCGGCATCGACAAGAACCGGGTGTTCGCGCTGGGCTGGGGTCTCGGCGCAGCGCTGGTCGGGCTCTCCGGCGCCATCATGGCGATGTTCTTCTACATCTATCCCGATGTCGGCGCGTCATTTGCGCTGATCGCCTATGTCACGGTGGCCTTGGGCGGTTTCGGCAGCGTGTTCGGCGCCTTCGCCGGCGGCATCATCGTCGGTCTGGTGGAAGCCACCACCGCCTTGATCATGCCGCCGTCGCTGAAATCGGTCGGCATCTACGCGGTCTATCTCCTGGTCGTCTTCGTCCGGCCGCGCGGCCTGTTCGGGTCGATGTGATGGATACGAGCTTTGCCCAACGCCGGCGCCGCGACCTGATCGTCGCCGGCTGTCTCGCTGTTATCGCGGCACTGGTGCCGCTGTTCGTGAAAGACGTCTACGTCCAGAACATCATGGTTCTGACGCTGATGTACGCGGCATTGTCGCAGAGCTGGAACATTCTCTCCGGTTATTGCGGGCAGATCTCGCTTGGCCACGCGCTGTATTTCGGGCTTGGCGCCTACACAACCGCGCTGCTCTTCACCAAGTTCGGCGTGTTGCCGTGGTTCGGTATGCTCACCGGCGGCCTGATCTCGGCATTGATCGCGATGGCGCTAGGCTATCCCTGTTTCCGTCTCCGCGGGCATTACTTCGTCATCGCCACCATCGTCATCGCCGAGATCGCGCTGCTTCTGTTCCAGAACTGGGAATGGGCCGGCGCCGCGCTCGGCATCGATATTCCGGTGCGCGGGGATAGCTGGCTCAAATTCCAGTTCACGCGCAGCAAGTTGCCTTATTTCTATTTCGCGCTGGTGCTGGCCTGCGTCGCCTGGTTTGTCACCTGGTGGCTGGAGGATTCCAAATGGGGCTATTGGTGGCGCGCGGTGAAGGATAATCCCGATGCCGCCGAAAGTCTCGGCGTCGTCGTGTTCAATTCCAAAATGGGCGCAGCAGCAGTCTCCGCATTTCTCGTCGCGGTCGGCGGCAGTTTCTATGCGCAGTTTGTATCCTACATCGATCCCGAAAGCGTGATGGGTTTTCAGTTCTCGCTTCTGATGGCGCTGCCCGCGGTACTCGGCGGCATCGGCACGCTGTGGGGGCCCATGCTGGGGGCGGTCATCCTGATCCCACTCACCGAACTGACACGCTCCTTCATCGGCGGCTCGGGTCGCGGTGTCGACCTGATCGTCTACGGCACACTGATCGTCCTGATCTCGCTGGCCCGTCCGCAAGGTCTGGTCGGGCTGTTTTCGGCGCGGAAGGGAGCGGTCCGATGACGGCATTGTTGGAAACCCGCGGTGTCTGGCAACGCTTCGGGGGCCTCATCGCCAACAGCGACGTGTCGATCTCGGTCGGACGCGGCGAGATCGTCGGTTTGATCGGTCCGAACGGCGCCGGCAAGTCGACGTTGTTCAATTTGATCGCGGGCGTGTTGCCGCCGACCCAGGGCACGATCTGGTTCGACGGCCAGGACGTGACAAGACTGCCGGCGGCGGAACGTTGCCAACTCGGCATTGCCCGCACCTTCCAGGTCGTGAAAAGCTTTGAGACCATGACGGTGATCGACAACGTCATCGTCGGCGCGCTGATCCGCACCACCATCATGCGCGAAGCCCGTCGACGGGCCTATGAGGTGCTGGAATTTTGCGGCCTTGCCGGCCGCGCCAACGTGCTCGCCAGCGATCTGGTTCCTTCCGAAAAGCGCCGGCTCGAGGTCGCGCGGGCGCTGGCAACCGAACCGAAACTGCTGCTGCTCGACGAGGTGTTGACCGGCCTGACGCCGGTTGAGGCGAAGAGCGGCGTCGAACTGGTGCGCAGGGTGCGCGATACCGGCGTCACCGTGCTGATGGTCGAGCATGTCATGGAGATCGTGATGCCGCTGGTGGATCGCGCCATCGTGCTCGATCTCGGCAAGGTGTTGGTCGAGGGCAAGCCGGCCGAGGTCGTTCGCGATCCGAAAGTCATCAACGCCTATCTTGGGGATCGTCATGCTCTCAGTGCATGAAGTCACCACCGCCTATCAGGGGCTGGTCGCGATCTCCGCTGTCTCAATTGAGGTCGCCAAGGGCGAGATCGTCTGCGTCGCCGGCGCCAACGGAGCCGGCAAATCGACACTGCTGAAATCCATTGCCGGCGCTGAACGCCCGCGCTCAGGCACTGTCACCTTTGACGGCGCGCGGATTGACGGCAAGCCGCAGCACGTAATCACCGCCAGCGGCATCGCCTATGTGCCGGAAAACCGTCGGCTGTTTCCGCGGCTGTCGGTGCGTGATAACTTGAGGCTCGGCAGCTATCTTTATCGCAGCGAAGCCAACCGGGATCAGCCGCTGGACCTCGTGTTCCAGCTGTTTCCGCGTCTTTCCGAGCGGCTGGAGCAGCGCGCCGAAACGCTCTCTGGCGGCGAACAGCAGATGCTGGCGATTGGCCGCGCGCTGATGACGCGGCCGCGGCTTCTGATGCTGGACGAGCCGTCGCAGGGCATCATGCCGAAACTGGTCGACCAGATCTTTGCCGCCGTGAAGCGTATCCGCGAGGCCGGTATGACCGTGCTGATCGTCGAGCAGCGCATGGCGGAATGCCTGGAGATCGCCGACCGCGCGTACATCCTGCAGACCGGCCGCGTACTGATGCAGGGCGCGGCGGGTGAGATCAAGACCAATCCGGATGTGAGGAAGGCGTATTTGGGGCTGTGACTTTGCCGCAAACGCTGTCATTTGCGGAGGAGCATAGCGACGAAGCAATCCACACTTTGTTGGCGCGGTGGATGGATTGCTGAGCTGCGCCCGCAACGACGGGGAGAGGGCGTGGCTTATGCGTGGCCGTGGATGTCCGGCAGTGTCAGGCCAAACACCTTCGACAGATCCGCCACCTGCTCGGGCGACAGATACCGCGGGTTCAGTCCGCGCAGCAGCAGATAGAGTTTTGCGGTTTCCTCCAGTTCTTCCATCGCGAACACCGCCGCTTCCAGTGTGTCGCCCGACACCACCGGCCCGTGATTGGCCAGCAGCACCGACGAATATTTTCCCGCTAACCCCTTGATCGCATCGGCCACTGCGGGATCGCCGGGCCGATAATACGGCACCAGCGCGGTCTGACCGCATTTCATCACATAGTACGCGGTCATCGGCGGCAGCGCGGCGCGCGGATCGATCTCGGGCAGCATCGATAATGCCACCGAATGCGTCGAATGCAGATGCACCACGGCGCCGGAGGTGGTGCGAGTCTGATACAGCGCCGTATGCAGCGGCACCTCCTTGGTCGGGGCGTCGCCGGAAATCAGCCGGCCGTCGGCGGAAAGCTTGGATATCCTCGCCGGATCGAGCGAGCCGAGCGAAGCATTGGTCGGCGTCACCAGCCAGCCGCCATCGTCGAGCCTGACGCTGACATTGCCCGATGATCCAGGCGTCAAACCACGCTCGAACAGCGAGCGGCTGAAGCGGCAGATTTCCTCACGGAGCTTTGTTTCGCTCATTGTTCCGCTCGCTGTTCGGCTCTTGGGCGCATACCTGCTTTCCGCGTTGTCTCATGCTTTGGCAGCGCGGCCAAGCCGTGATACCCAGAGGCAAGCCGTGACAAAGTGTGAGGACCGCCGCATGCCGTTATCCGCAAAACCGCGCATCGCCGTGATCGGGCTGGGCTCGATGGGGTTTGGGATGGCGACCTCGCTGCGGCGCGCCGGCTTTGAGGTCACCGGCTGCGATGTCTCGGCGGATAGCGTCGCGCGCTTCGCCCGCGACGGCGGAAAGGCCGCCAAAACGCCGGCGGAAGCCGCCAAGGACGTCGATATCGTCGTCAGCGTCGTGGTCAATGCGGCCCAGACCGAGTCGATCCTGTTTGGCGCCGGTGGCGTCGCGGAAACCCTGGCCAAGGAGGCGGTGTTCATTTCCTCCGCCACAATGGACCCCGATGTTGCGCGGCGGCTGGCAAAAGCGCTCGAGGCCACCGGGCGGCACTATCTGGACGCGCCGATCTCCGGCGGCGCGCAGCGCGCCGCGCAGGGCGAATTGACCATTCTTGCTTCGGGCAGCCCCGCAGCGTTCGCCAAAGCGCGGCCCGCGCTCGATGCCATGGCGGCAAAACTCTATGAACTGGGCGACGCCGCAGGCCAGGGCGCCGCGTTCAAGATGATCAACCAGCTGCTCGCCGGCGTCCACATCGCCGCAGCCTCGGAAGCGATCGCGTTCGCGGCCAGGCAGGGGCTGGACATCCGCAAGGTCTATGAGGTGATCACGGCCTCCGCCGGAAATTCCTGGATGTTTGAGAACCGCGTGCCGCATGTGCTCGACGGCGATTATGCGCCGCGCAGCGCGGTGGAGATTTTCGTCAAGGACCTCGGCATCATCCAGGATATGGCGCGATCGGCGAAATTCCCGGTGCCGGTAGCGGCAGCGGCGCTGCAAATGTTTTTGATGACGGCGGCGGCTGGCATGGGCCGGGATGATGACGCTTCGGTGGCGCGGATGTATGCCCGAGTCACCGGCACACCTTTGCCTGGCGAGCCGAACTAGGAATTTCAGATAAGAGGCCAGAAATGCCGCGTTTTGCTGCCAATCTGTCGATGATGTTCAACGAGATCCCGTTCCTCGAGCGTTTTGACGCGGCGGCGAAAGCCGGCTTTACCGCCGTCGAATTCCTGTTTCCCTACGAGCATCCGGCGGAGGCCGTCGGCGAGCGTCTGCGCAGGAACGGCCTGACTCAGGCGCTGTTCAACCTGCCGCCGGGCGATTGGGCGGCCGGCGAAAAAGGCTTTGCCGCACTGCCGGATCGTTTTGCCGATCTGCAAGCGAGCCTGCGCACCGCGTTGCCTTATGCCCAGGCGACCGCCGTCAAGCGACTGCATCTGATGGCCGGCATCGCCGATCGAAGCGACCGGAGAGCGGTAGAGGCGTTTTATAAGTCAGTGGCGTGGACGACGGAATTTTTCGCGCCGCATGGTCTTGATGTCGTGATCGAGCCGATCAATCCGCGCAACGTGCCCGGTTACTTCCTCAACGATTTCACCTTCGCGCGGGACCTGATCAGCGAGTTGAAGATCCCGAACCTGAAGCTGCAGTTCGACATCTATCACTGCCAGATCATCCATGGCGACATCATCATGCGGCTGCGCGAGATGATGCCGGTGATCGGCCATATCCAGATCGCCAGTGTCCCATCGCGCAACGAGCCCGACTGCGAGGAGTTGAACTATCCGGCCATTTTCGACGAACTCGACCGGCTCGGTTATGGCGGTTTCGTCGGCTGTGAATATAACCCGCGTGGCAAGACCACCGACGGCCTCGGCTGGTTCAAACCCTACGCCGGAGCAAAGCCGTGACGCTGGCGCTGGGCTGCATCGCCGACGACTACACCGGCGCCTCCGATCTCGCCAATACGCTGACGCGCTCCGGCTTGCGCACGGTGCAGACCATCGGCGTGCCCTCCGACGATCTCGCGCTGCCTGAAGTCGATGCGGTGGTGGTCTCGCTGAAGAGCCGCTCGATCGAAGCGGGACTTGCAGTGTCGCGGTCGCGCGCGGCGGAGAAATGGCTGCGGGGCCGCGGCGCCGGGCATGTGCTGTTCAAGATCTGCTCGACTTTTGACTCCACCGACGCCGGCAATATCGGCCCGGTGATGGATGCGCTGCGCGCCGACTCCGGTGACGCCATCGTGCTGGTGACGCCGGCCTTCCCGGAAACCGGCCGCACCGTCTATCAGGGTAATCTGTTCGTCGGCGCGGTGCCATTGAACGAAAGCCCGCTGAAGGATCACCCGCTCAATCCGATGCATGATTCCAATCTGGTGCGGGTGCTTGCGCGGCAGAGCAAGACCAAGGTGGGGCTCGTCGACCTCGCGGTGCTCGCGCGTGGGCCCGATGCGGTCCGCGCGCGGCTGGCTGATCTCGCCGGCAAAGGTTTTGGCGCTGTTATCCTCGATGCGGTGTTCGACCGTGACCTCGAGACCATCGGCAGCGTGGCACTGGACCACGATCTTTCGGTAGGCGCCTCCGGGATCGGGCTCGGGATTGCCCGGGCGCTGGTTGCCTCTGCCAAAGTCAAACCGGACTCGGCTGCCGCCAATCCCGAGGCGCCGATCGGCGGACCGGCGGCATGCCTCGCCGGCAGCTGCTCGCAGGCCACGCTGCGACAGATCGCCAACGCGGAGCAGACGATGGCCGTGCTGCATCTTGATCCCGACCGGGTGGTCGCGGGTAAGGAGGAAGCGCGGCGCGCGCTCGCCTGGGCGATCGACCGAATCGATCAGGGCCCGATCCTGATCGCGAGCAGTTCGACGCCAGAGGAAGTCGCGGCTCTGCAAGCACGTCACGGCCGCGATGCAGCGGGACATGCCATTGAGCAGGCGATGGCCGACATCGCTGAAGGTCTGGTGCAGTCGGGCGTGCGGCGATTGGTGGTCGCCGGTGGTGAAACTTCAGGCGCCGTCGTGGATCGCCTGGGCATTCCGGGTTTTCTCGTCGGTGCAGAAATCGCTGCCGGAGTGCCGGTTCTGCGCGCGGTTGGTGCCGACAACGGTGAGATGTTGCTTGCACTCAAATCAGGCAATTTCGGTGGTCCGGAATTTTTCTCCGACGCACTGAAACTGATGCGCTAACCGCCTCTCCCTCATTCACTTTTGCGCGCGGGCCGGCGAAGCCGGCTGCGGTTTTGCCGCCGTCGCGTCGGTGGCGCAGGGCACGCAACCTGTCGCGCTCGGGCCATTGGGGCCAGTCATGAAACGGGGGGATACCCGGTCGTTCGGCGAAAACAAATTAACCATATCTTAGAATCACTACTTGAAGATGTGCACACGTGTCGCGCGAGCGGCGAGCTTTCACAATCGAGAACACCCATGCGCGGCTTTTCTGTTCGGCTCACCCACAAGATTATTGCAATCGGCGTGGTCGGTGTGACCGGGGTCATATTGATTGGCAGTATCCACCTTAGCGGCGAATCTGCGATGGCGGTGTACAGAGATGAAGCCGAAAAGACCCGAACGATCTCCGAACTGAACAGCAAGGTCGAAATCAAATTGCTGGAGGCTCGCCGGGCAGAAAAGGACTTTCTGCTCCGCAATGATACCAGGAAAGCCGGCAGCCAGATCGAGGTCGCAAAGTCTGTCGCCGCCGATATCGATACACTGCGTGGAAAAATCGATACCATCGGCAAGCCTGATCTAGCGCGTCAGATCGACGCCATGAGCGCGTCGCTGAAGCAATACCAGACTCATTTCCTGGCTGTCGTAGAGCAGAAGCGGCAGCTCGGCCTTGACGAGAAATCTGGCCTCGAAGGCCGGCTGCGGGCGTCCGTGCACGATATCGAGTCGCGGGTCGATCAACTGCATGAATCAGCCCTTCTTGTCACGATGCTGAGGATGCGTCGTCATGAGAAGGATTTCATGCTGCGACGAGACCGAAAATACGGCGACGAAATGAAGAACCGAGCTACGGAATTTGCCAACGAGGTCGAGAACGCCAATATTCCGCAAGCTGCAAAGACGGAACTGAAGCAAAAATTGGCCGATTATCAGCGCGACTTTTCCGCCTGGATGGAAACTGCGCTGACCCTTGCAGATGAGATGAAAGCCACCTCGGAGTCATTCTCGACGGTCGAGCCGGTGATCGAAGCGATATCGAATGCGGTCAACGATATCAGAGCCGCGGCCGAACACTCGAACCGAACAATGCGCGACAATCTCCGGTGGAATTTAGAGGTCGCCGTTCTATTGATTGCGTTTGCGGTTTTGGGGGCCGGATTCATTATCGGCAGATCGGTTTCCAGGCCACTGTCCGCGATGACGGCGGCGATGATCGACCTGGCAAAAGGCAACTTCGCGGTTGTGCTACCCGGGCTTGGCCGCACCGACGAGATTGGTGAAATCGCGCAGGCGGTTGAAACTTTCAAGGTCAATGCCGAGAAGAAAGTGCGGGATGAAGCCGAAGCCAAGATCAGGCAGGACAAGCTCGTTGCCGAGTTGCGCAAAGCCGACATGCACAAGCTCGCCGATGGGTTCGAGTGTGCGGTCGGTGAAATTGTCGAAATGGTTTCGTCGGCGGCGACCGAGCTGGAAGCATCGGCGAATGTGCTGACGGCGGCGGCCGAACGCTCGCAGGCGCTCGCGACCGCTGTCGCGACCGCGTCGGAAGAGGCCTCCACCAACGTGCAATCGGTAGCTTCCGCCAGTGAGGAAATGACGTCCTCCGTCAACGAAATAAGCCGTCAGGTCCAGGAATCCTCGCGTGTGGCCAACGAGGCGGTGGTGCAGGCGGAGAAGACCAACGGCCGCGTCGGCGAATTGTCGAAGGCCGCAAGCCGGATCGGCGACGTCGTCGAGCTGATCAACACCATCGCCGGACAAACCAACCTGCTGGCGCTCAATGCCACGATCGAGGCGGCGCGCGCCGGCGAAGCCGGCCGCGGCTTTGCGGTGGTGGCCTCGGAAGTGAAGGCGCTCGCCGAGCAGACAGCCAAGGCTACCGGTGAAATCAGTCAACAGATCAGCGGCATTCAGACCGCTACGCAGGATTCGGTCGGGGCGATCAGGGACATCAGCGACACCATCGGCCGGATGTCGGAGATCTCCTCGACCATTGCGGCGGCGGTCGAACAGCAGGGCGCGGCCACGCAGGAGATATCCCGCAATATCCAGCACGCGGCCCAGGGCACGTCGGAGGTCAGCTCCAACATTGAAACTGTTCAGCGCGGTGCCAGCGAAACCGGCTCGGCATCGGCCCAGGTGCATTCGGCCGCGAAGTCGCTGTCACTGGAGAGCAATCGCCTCAAGCTGGAAGTCGGCAAGTTCCTGAATTCGGTGCGTGCGGCCTGACAAGGCCCCGCCGGTCCGCCGGGAGCGCGGCCACGGCGCCCGCGAGCTATGCCGTGGATGTGAAGGCAGGCTGCATTCCGCCGCGTTGCCCTTTTCCACCGGATTCGGGTAAATACCCGGGAACGGATTGGCCTCTGGGGAGACGTCAATTCGGCCTTTCCGGGGAATGCCTAGTATATGATCGCACTGGTCCGTATCGCGCTGAGCCGGCCGTATACGTTTGTTGTGCTCGCGCTGCTTCTGCTGATCATCGGACCGCTCGCCGCGCTGCGTACGCCCACCGACATTTTTCCCGATATCCGTATCCCAGTGATCGGTGTGGTCTGGCAGTATACCGGCCTGCCGCCGGACCAGATGGCCGGACGCATCACCACGCCCTTCCAGCGCGCGCTGACCACGACGGTCAACGACATCGAGCATATCGTCGCGAACTCCTATAACGGCTTCGGTATCATAAAAATCTTCTTCCAGCCGAACGTTGATATCCGCACCGCCAACGCCCAGGTCACCGCGATTTCGCAGACGCTGCTCAAACAGATGCCGCCCGGCGCGACGCCACCCTTGATCCTCAACTACAGCGCCTCCACCGTTCCGATCATCCAGGTAGCGTTGTCAGGCGAGGGGCTCACCGAGCAAAATCTCGCCGACATCGGCATCAACCAGTTGCGCACGCCGCTGGTCACCGTGCCTGGCGCAGCCATTCCTTATCCATTCGGCGGCAAACAGCGCCAGGTCCAGATCGATCTCAACTCGACCGCGCTACAGGCCCGGGGATTGTCCGGGCAGGACGTCGCCAATGCCCTCGCCGCACAGAATTTGATCACGCCGGTCGGTACCCAGAAGATCGGCCAGTTCGAATACAACATCCAGCTCAACAACTCGCCGCTGAAGATGGAAGAACTCGGCAACTTACCGATCAAGACCGTCAACGGCGCGATGGTCTATGTCCGCGACGTCGCCACCGTGCGCGACGGCAACCCGCCGCAAACCAATATCGTTCACGTCGACGGCAGCCGCTCGGTTCTGATGATGGTGCTGAAGGCCGGTGCGATCTCCACGCTCGATATCATCGCAGGCATCAAGCAGAAGGTGATCGAGGTCAAGGATCAACTGCCGGACGCGCTCAAGATCGGCTTCATCGGCGACCAGTCGCTGTTCGTCCGCGGCGCCATCACCGGCGTCGCCAATG
>JBJMTR010000433.1:0-4835 GCA_045811565.1 Bradyrhizobium sp. | reverse complement strand
TGGCGCATGGGCATCCCTGGGCTACGCATGGATATCCTTCACCTTCCGTTTGCTTCGCTTTTGTGACGGGACTAAGCAGGGCCAGAACCCGTCACTCGGCTGGCCCATCGCCTTGTCAGAAGCTCCCGTGAAAGACCCACCGCCGGCCGACGATGCCGCGGAGGCTGAGCCGCGCCCCGGCCGTGTCCGCAAGCCGATCGGCTGGTCGATGATATTTATCGCCGTGCTGGTCGTGGTCAGCGCGAGCCTGGTTTACCGGCGCGACGGCGTCGATGGCGTGCTTGATATCCTCACGCATGATCTGACACTGTTTGGCGGCATCCTGCCGCGCGTGCTCGCCGGTTGCCTGCTCGGCGCTTTCATCGCGGAAATTCTGCCGCACGAAAAAGTGGCCCGGTCGCTTGGCCCGAAATCCGGCCTGAAGGGATTGCTGATCGGAACGGCGTTCGGCGCGATCCTGCCGGGCGGGCCGTTCACCGCCTATCCCGTGGCCGCCGCGCTGCTTACGGTCGGCGCTGATTTTGGCGCCACCATTGCGATGGTGGTGAGCTGGACGCTGATCGGCTATGGCCGCGCGGTCGCCTGGGAGTTGCCGATCCTCGGCACCGACTTCACGCTGTGGCGGATCGTAATCTCGCTGCCGCTGCCGGTTCTGGCCGGCGCGCTCGGTCGTTTCGTCTATGCCCGGATGTATCCGCAAGGCGCGCCGCCATGAGCGCCGCGCTGTTGATCGACATCCTGCTATGGGGCTCGGTCGCCGCCGTCGGCTTCATCGCGTGGCAGCGTGGCCCGGTCGTGCTGGTGTCATCGCTGCGCGAAGGTTCGCTTGAATTCATCAACATCATGCCGCGCATCGCGCTCGGCGTGATCGGTTCGGGTTACATCGCCGCCGTCATTCCCCAGGAAATCATCACGGGATGGCTCGGCCCGAACAGCGGCTGGCTCGGCGTGCTCACCGCCGTGATCGCCGGCGCGGCGACGCCGGGAGGACCGGTGGTCGGCTTTTCCATCGGCGCGGTCGCATTGAAAGCCGGCGGCGGCCCGCCCCAGGTGATCGCCTATGTGATCGCATGGGCGCTGTTCGCCTTCCAGCGGGTGATCCTGTGGGAAATCCCGTTCATGCCGGCGCGCTTTGTCTGGTTCCGCGCAGCCGTCTCGTTGCCGTTCCCGTTCCTTGCAGCAGCGATCGCGATGGCGATCGGCAGGCCTTAGCCGGTCAATCAGCGGCAAGGGTGGACTCACGTAATGTTATAATATAACGTTTTCTGATGGTTAACCCGCATCCCCACGACGACGGCCATCGTGACGGCCACGCCCATAGCCATGCTCACAGCCATGCTCATCGCCATGGCCCTGCGTCGCCGCATCCGGCACAAAGCGCGCCCTGGTCGATCCTGCGCATGACCGTGCGGTCACGTCTCGCGGCCGCGCTCGCGGTCAGCGCCGGGCTGTGGGCGATCGTACTGGTCGCGATGAGGTGAGCATGGCGCAGGTACAATTCCGTGACGTCACGCTCGGCTATGACCGGCATCCGGCGGTGCATCACCTCAGCGGTGAGATCGCTTCCGGTTCGCTGCTTGCCGTGGTCGGCCCGAACGGCGCGGGAAAGTCGACGCTGTTTCGCGGGCTCGCCGGCGTACTCAAGCCGCTCTCAGGCTCGATCCTGACCGGCGGTCTCGACCACAGGGATATCGCCTACCTGCCGCAGACGGCCGACATTGACCGCAGCTTTCCGATCTCGGTGTTCGATTTCGTCGGCACCGGGCTTTGGCGTTTCACCGGTTTTTTCGGCGGCATCGGCAAGGACGCGCGCGACAGGATTTTGCGGGCGTTGGCCGCCGTCGGGCTGAACGGGTTCGAGAATCGCAGCATCGGCACGCTGTCCGGCGGGCAGATGCAGCGCATGCTGTTTGCACGGGTGCTGCTGCAGGACGCGGCTCTGATCGTGCTGGACGAGCCGTTCAACGCCATCGACGCAAAAACCTCGGCCGATCTGCTGGCGCTGGTGAAGCGCTGGCACGCGGAGGGGCGGACCGTGCTGGCCGCGCTGCACGATATGGATCTGGTGCGCGCAAATTTCCCCGACGCCCTGCTGCTGGCGCGGGGGCCGGTAGCATGGGGCCCTACCGCGCAGGTGCTGACGCCGGAAAACCTGCAGGAGGCGCGGCGGATGTGCGAGGCCTTCGACGACAGCGCCGCCGCCTGTGCCGCCGATATGCCGTCGCAGGCCGCCTGACCTGCCATGCTGACTGACGCGCTGATCGCGCCCTTCACCGAATTCGAGTTCATGCGCCGGGCGCTCGCTGCGGTGATCGCGCTCTCGCTCGGCGGCGCGCCGATCGGCGTGTTCCTGATGCTGCGGCGGATGAGCCTCGTTGGCGACGCCATGGCGCACGCGATCCTGCCGGGAGCGGCGATCGGCTTTCTGCTGTCGGGTCTCAATCTGTTTGCGATGACGACGGGCGGCTTGATCGCGGGATTTGCGGTTGCGATCCTTGCCGGCGTGGTCGCCCGCACCACGGAGCTGAAGGAAGACGCCTCACTCGCGACCTTCTACTTGGTGTCGCTGGCACTCGGCGTCACCATCGTATCGATCAAGGGCACCAATATCGACCTTCTGCATGTACTGTTCGGCAACATCCTGGCGATGGACAACCAGACGCTCCTGGTGATCGCGTTCAACGCCACGATCACGCTGATCTTGCTGGCGGTGATCTATCGCCCGCTGGTGATCGAATGCGTCGATCCGGTGTTCTTGCGCACCGTGAGCCGCGCCGGCGCGCCCGCGCATCTGGCGTTCCTGGCGCTGGTCGTCATCAACCTCGTCAACGGCTTTCACGCGCTCGGCACGCTGTTGGGCGTCGGGCTGATGATCCTGCCCGCGGGCATCGCGCGGTTCTGGTCGCGCGACATCACCGGCATGATCTGCATCGCGGTCGCGAGCGCGATCCTGTCCGGCTATGCCGGGCTGGTGCTGTCGTTCCAGACCCGGATTCCCTCAGGGCCGGCGATCATCCTGGTCGCGGCGGGGCTCTATGTGGCGTCACTGCTGTTCGGCAGCGTCAGCGGGCTCGTCCGGCAGCTGTTTCCCGGCCGTCATCTCGAAGCGTGATGGGGATGCGACGATTTCAACTCTCTCTTGCTTTCCTCGCGCTGATTGCGAGTTGCATCCCCGCAGGCGCGCAGGACCGCGTGAACGTGGTCGCCAGCTTCTCGATCCTCGCCGATTTCGTCCGTAACGTCGGCGGCGATCGCGTCAATGTCACAACGCTCGTTGGCCCCGACAGTGATGCACACGTCTATGCGCCGACGCCCGCGGACGCGAAGAAAATCGCCGCTGCGAAGCTTGTCGTCGTCAACGGGCTCGGTCTGGAGGGCTGGCTGCCGCGGCTGGTGCAATCCTCCGGCAGCAAGGCAACCGTCGTGACGGCGACCGCCAACATAACGCCACACCAGCTCGGCTCTGATGCCGATCCGCATGCCTGGCAATCCGTCGCCAATGCCAAGACATACGTGGCCAACATCCGCGCCGCACTTGGCGCCGCCGCCCCGGCGGACGCAGACGTTTTCAGGTCCAATGCCGAAGCGTATCGGGCGAAGCTCGACGCGCTCGAAGACGAGATACGCCTGGCCATCGCTCAAATTCCGCCGGAGCGCCGCAAGGTGATCTCGAGCCACCGCGCGTTCGGCTATTTTGCTGCTGAGTACGGCATCCAGTTCATCGCCCCTCTGGGCGTCTCGACCGAATCCGAGCCCAGCGCCCGTGACATCGCCGGTATAATCAGCCAGATAAAAACCGCGAAAATTCCGGCCATTTTTCTCGAAAATATCAGCGACCCGCGGCTCATTCAGCAGATGGCGGCGGAGACCGGCGCCAAGGTGGGCGGCACGCTATATTCGGACAGTTTGAGCGACGAAAAGGACGATGCCCCCACTTACATTGAGATGGTCAGGCACAATATAAAGGCCCTGCAGAGCGCACTGGCGGGGGCCCCCCTGCCGCAACTGCGCTGAAGTTCCGCCCCGGAGTTATTATGCCAGAACTTTCGTCCCAAAAAATTCCTGTGACCGTGCTGACGGGCTATCTCGGCGCCGGCAAGACCACGCTGCTCAACCGCATCCTGTCGGAAAATCACGGCAAGAAATACGCTGTCATCGTCAACGAATTCGGCGAGATCGGCATCGACAATGATCTCATCATCGGCGCCGACGAAGAAATATTCGAGATGAACAACGGCTGCGTCTGCTGCACCGTGCGCGGCGACCTCGTGCGCATCCTTGACGGACTGATGAAGCGCAAGGGCAAGTTCGACGCCATCATCGTCGAGACCACCGGGCTTGCGGATCCGGCGCCGGTCGCACAGACTTTCTTTGTTGACGAGGATGTGCAGAAGAACGCGCGTCTCGATGCGGTGGTGACGGTCGCCGACGCGAAATGGCTGAGCGACCGGCTAAAGGACGCGCCGGAAGCCAAGAACCAGATCGCGTTTGCCGATGTCATCGTGCTGAACAAAACCGACCTCGTCTCGAGGCCGGAGCTGGCCGAGGTCGAGGCGCGGATTCGCGGCATCAATCCTTACGCCAAGCTGCACCGCACCGAGCGCTGCAAGGTTGAGCTCGAGGATGTACTGGAGCGCGGCGCGTTCGATCTCGATCGTATTCTCGATATCGAGCCGGATTTTCTGGAAGCCGGCGATGGACACGGACACGACCACGATCATCATCACGATGGTCACGATCACCATCACCATGATCACGGCCACAGCGATGGCGGGTTGAAGCATTACCACGACGAGGAAATGCAATCGCTGTCCCTGCGTACCGACAAGCCGCTC
>JBJMTR010000432.1:0-6327 GCA_045811565.1 Bradyrhizobium sp. | reverse complement strand
GATTGTGACTGGAAGATGGCTCGGGACGGCGTCATCCACCGGCGATGGATAGCGGGGAAATGCTTTTTTGGGAAGGCAGTTACGGGCCGGTGCGGCGAAGTCTCGCTGACCTCGTCGCGCGGCTGTCGCGTTCATCTCCTTGCGCGCGCGGCCCGCTGCTCCTCCCACTGCGCATCGCTCCATTGCAGGAGATCCTCGGCGCCGGAACTGCGCAAATGCGCGCCGCCATCCTGCACCACCATCTCGCCATTGATGTAGCCGGCGCGATCGGAGATCAGGAAGCTGGCGAGATCGGCGAGTTCGCCATGTTCGCCGGCGCGGCCGAGCGGATTCCGGTGCGCCCATCCTTCGTCGCGACCCTCTGGCCGCAGCTGGCCCGACGCCCCCGGGGTCGGGAACGCGCCGGGTGCAATCGCGACGGTGCGGATGCCCTTCGGTCCCCACTCCACGGCCAGGCTCCTGGTCATCGCCAGCACGGCGGATTTCGCCATCGCCGACGGAACCGTGAACGCGCGACCGGTGATGGTTGACGTCGAAAGAATGCTCAAGACCACACCTTTGTGCCTGTTTGTGATCCAGCGTTTGCCGGCGGCGAGCGTGCAATACATCGCGCCATGCAAAGTGGGCGCGAGAATCGCGTCCGCGGCGCGGAATGAAAGATGTTCGGTCTGCGCGATAAAGGTCGCCGCCGCGTTGTTGACGAGCACGTCGATCGGCGCCTCGCGCCAAACCGCGTTCATCATGGCATCGACCGCGGCGCCGTCACGGATATCGCATCTGACGGCGCTCACCTTGCCGCCGAGTTGGCTGCGCATCGTTGCCGCAGTTTCCTCCAGCAATTCCAGTCGGCGGCCGCAGATGATCAGCTCGGCGCCGAGCTCGACGAAGCGGCGCCCCATCGCGGCCCCCAGCCCGGAGCCGCCGCCGGTAATCAGGATGCGTTTTTGCGCCAGCAGGCCTTTTTCAAACATCGTTTAAATCCCTTTCAATAGCACCCAACCTCATCCCGAAGGAGCGCGCAGCGCGTCTCGAAGGATTGGTCATGGACCTCATGGTTCTCCCGGCGATGCGAAGCATCGTCCGGAGCGTGCAAATGCGCCTCCTCACCATGAGGGGAACACATCCGAATCGGATTGTCGCCCGGCTTCAAATCCGGCATGAAGCGGGAAGCCTTTGTGCGTCCGAAAATCAGGTGTGTCCATGAAAGCCATCCTCTGCTCGCAATATTGCCAACCCGACGATCTCGTGCTGGCCGACGTGCCCGATCCCGTGGCCGAGTCAGGCCAGGCTGTGATCGCGATCAAATCCGCGGCGCTGAATTTCTTCGACATCCTGATGATCCAGGGCAAGTACCAGATCAAGCCGCCGTTCCCGTTCTCGCCAGCGGCGGAAGTCGCCGGCGTCATCGAAAGCGTCGGTGCCGGAGTCGACGACCTGAAGGCCGGCGATCGCGTGGTCGCCTCCTGCGGCCATAACGGTGCGCGCGAGAAGATCGCGCTGCCCGCGAATTCGATCGTGAAAATCCCGGACAATCTGGATTTCGACCGCGCCGCCGGAATTATCATCATCTACGGCACCGCGCTGCATGCGCTGGAAGATCGCGCGAGCCCAAAGCCCGGCGAGACGCTTGCCGTGCTCGGCGCGGCCGGCGGCACGGGTCTCGCGGCCTGCGAGCTCGGCAAGCTGATGGGGTTGAAGGTGATCGCCTGCGCGTCGTCGGACGAGAAGCTCGAATTCGCCAAAGCGCATGGCGCCGAGCTGACACTGAATTATGCCAAGGAGGACTTGAAAGAGGGCCTGCGGCGGCTCACCAACGGCAAGGGCGCCGACATCGTCTTCGATCCCGTTGGTGGCGCTTACGCGGAAGCAGCGCTGCGTTCGACGGCGTGGGAAGGCCGCTTCCTGGTGATCGGATTTGCCGCCGGCGAGATTCCAAAGATGCCGCTCAATCTGGCGCTCTTGAAGGGCTGCGACATCCGTGGCGTGTTCTGGGGCCACTGGGCGCGGCTCAATCCGGAGAAGAACCGAAAGAATCTGGAAAAGCTCGTCAAGTGGACCGCGGAAGGCAAGATCTCATCGCATGTCGATCGCACGTTCCCCTTGGCGCAAACCGCCGAAGCGCTAAAGGTGCTCGCCGGCCGCAAGGCAATGGGCAAGGTGATCCTCCATCCATAACAGCGGTATGCTCAGCTCCCGCGAAAGCGGCAGGTGGATCAGACGCAAAGTGCGACACTCCCACCGGAGGTGTCGCACTTTGCTTTGTGCACTCAGGGGAAGCAGCATTGGATCGCGAGATTGAGCCGCATAAGGGCAACCTCGTTTCGACGAGCGCAATGCTTCGGTAACCTTGCACCTTAAATTTCATTGGACTACGCACTCTCGCCTCAATTGAACCAAAATAAGTCCCAATTCCTGCCGGGCAGGGCCGTTTTTTTGGCCTAATCGCCATGCGAATTACGCCTGTAGTGGGCATCGGGGAAGACAAAAATAACAAGCGGCAAAGCCGGGATGCCCAATCGTTGCGTAGTAGTAGCGGGGAAGCATCACCATGGCGGGGAATCCAGCACGCGTTCAATCAAGCGATCGGCCGATCGGCGCGTTTGACGAAGATATCAACGATCCCAAAT
The DNA here is from genome assembly GCA_045811565.1 of Bradyrhizobium sp. GTDB lineage: Bacteria > Pseudomonadota > Alphaproteobacteria > Rhizobiales > Xanthobacteraceae > Bradyrhizobium. Next base: position 3,700 of record JBJMTR010000432.1, on the reverse strand, counting down.
TTGCACATTATCGCTACGAGCGATCGAATACTGCAGGAGCGGAAGTCAGCGGGGACGAACCGGTCCCACTCTTCCTTTCCAATCCAGCCGACGAGCACGATTGGGACAGCCATCGACGAAGTTCGTTTGCCGCATCGCGCATCCTGACCAGCATTGCCGCGGCTTCAATCGTGGCGATGGGCCTTGCCCTGTTTTCCGTCGATGTGGCGCGTGACGTCGTCGTCAGCGCCAAGGCGTCGCTGATGGGCGTCTCGCCTGTCGAGGTCCGCGTAGCGGTGGCGGATACGGTGCAACCCATTGCCCAGAACGTGCCGGTGACCCAGCCCGACGAGCCGTCGCGCGACGAAATCGCGGCGGCCTATCAGGCCGCGATCAAGAGCCAGGTTGTGGCTCGCGAAGCGCCACCTGTTGTACCAGCCCTTGCACCACCCCTTGCGCCACCCGCGGCGGCGCCGCCGCCAAGACATCTCGATCCCGATGAACTCGGTGCGTTGCTCAAGCGAGCAAAAAGCCTGCTCGCAATCGGCGACATCGCGTCCGGGCGATTGCTGCTCGAGCGGGCGGCAGATGCACAGGAGGCTGACGCAGCGCTAATGCTGGCGCGGACCTACGATCCCGAAGTGCTGGGAGCGCCGGATGCGCGGAGCATCACGCCGGACCCGGCACAGGCACGCATCTGGTATCGCAAGGCCGCCGAACTCGGCTCACAGCATGCGCAACAGCGCCTCGCCCAAATGCAGAACTAGAGCAAGATGACTTTTCTTCAAATCATCATCACGGTCCATCTTTCTGTTTGACCATGGTCTTCGCGCAAACACTTTGCGTTTGTCGCGAGCGAAACCGGTATCCACTTTTCCAGATCAGGCTCTTGGCTAGTCAGGGGGACACATGCGACGTTTGTTTGGAGTGGCGCTATTCGCCACGATGATGACTTGCGGTTTTGGGGCGCGGGCCGAGCAAACCGAACACGATCCCACCAAGGTCAGCGACAGCCTGAAGGCCATTTTCCAGTTCGGCTCGACAAGCACCAAGCTGAACCTCAACGCCAATACGGTAACGCTGATCTCGGGCACGATCGGCGGCACCTACGTTCAGTTCGGCGCCGACCTCGCCTCTGTGCTCGACGACGGCAACAAGTTGCGCGTACTGCCGATCGTCGGGCGCGGCTCGGTACAGAGCGTCGCCGATATCTTGTTCCTGCACGGCGTCGATCTCGGCATCGTTCGGTCCGACACACTCGACTATCTCGAGAAGAAGGGCTTTGCGAAAGACATCAAGAAGCAGTTCGCCTACGTCACCAAGCTTTATAACGAAGAGATGCACGTCGTCGCGCAGAAATCGATCCGCGAACTAAAAGATCTCGAGGGCAAGACCGTCAGCGTCGATCTGCCCAATGGCGGCACTTTCATCACAGCGACGGTCGTGTTCGAGCGGCTCGGCGTCAAGCCGAAATTCGTCTATGTCGAGCAGCGCATCGCGCTTGAGAAAATGAGGGCCGGGGAAATCGATGCGGTGGTTGCCGTTGGGGGCAAGCCGTACAAGTCCGTCAGCACGTTCAAGGACGACCGGTTTCATCTGGTTCCGGTCGAATACGCCAAGCCGCTGCAAGACGATTATCTGCCCGCAAGCCTGTCGGCGAAGGATTACCCGAACCTGGTTTCGGATCAGGAGCGCGTCGACACCATCGCTGTCCCCGCCGTGCTTGCGGCCTATAACTGGGCGCCGAACACGGAGCGCTATCGCAAGCTCGTTCTGTTCGTGGATGCCTTCTTCACGAAATTTCCGACCTTCCAGAATCCTCCCTTCCATCCGAAGTGGAAGGAAGTCTCCCTGTCGGCGCCGTTGCCGGACTGGCAACGGCTGCCGGTGGCCAAGCAATGGCTCGACCGTCACGGCATCGAAGCCGTTGCGCGCAATCGCTTCGAGGAATTCCTGCAACAGAGTCCGGCGGCGGGAAAACTGCAGTCGGACGCCGAGAGACAGGCATTGTTCAAGCAGTTCCAGACGTGGGAAGCGGAAAAGAACGCCAAGGCGCAGGCCCGCCCGGCGGAGCGGCGATGAACGCTTGAATTCGTCACTCCTGCCTATCGGCCGTCTCAATGCCGCGCTTCAACGCGGCGTGAGCGGCTTCGCGGTGCTCTGGCGTGATGTGGCTTGCGACCATGCGGATCGCGGTTGCCAGTATGGCCGCGTCGTCGGTGAAGCCGAGTATCGGCAGCATGTCGGGGACAAAATCGAACGGGAGGACGAAATAGGCGATGGCGCCCAGCAGTGATGCCTGAACATGGCGCGGGGTCTGTTTGTCGAAGGCGCAATAATAGGCCGCGAGCAGATCTTCGGCGAAAGGCAGTTTTGCCACCACCTGCTTCATCTTGATCCAGAAGCGCCGACGCACGCTTTCGCGGTCCTGCGCCAGCCGGTCGGCCGGCTCAAAACCCACGGTATGTTCGGACGATGCCATCGCAAGAGCTCCCTCAAGCCGTCGCGGGCGCGTTTGCCGCAATCGGCCCATGGCAAGAACTGGGGACGAGATGCCGCGGACGCAAGATCGGCAGGCAGCGTTCAGCCAACGCCAAGCTGCCGGGCGATCGCATTCATGGCCTTGGCGAGATCGATATCACGCGCGGTGACGCCGCCGGCATCATGGGTCGCCAACACCACCTCCACCGTCTTGTAGACGTTCTTCCATTCCGGGTGATGGTCGCGTTTTTCCGCGACCAGCGCCACGCGAGACATGAAGCCGAACGCTTCGTTGAAATCCTTGAACGTGAAGGTGCGGGCGATCGCCTCTCGCCCCGGCGCGTCCGACCAGCCAGACAGCTCCTTCAGCGCCGCTTCCCTTGCCTCCGCCGACAACCGCTGCGTCATGACTATCTCCTGTTCCACTCGACTATTCTAACACTTGATGCCGCTGATCGGATCCAGCCCGAAAAAGAGGCCGAAAGCGGCCCGTGGCGGCCGGTAACCATGACGGAGATGTAACCGCGGTTCGGCAGGGAATTTGCTACAATCAGGAGTGCAGAAGCATTGGCAGAATGAAACCGAACCTCAAAAACGGTTTGCAAGATCGATGACCGAGCCGGGCCACGTTGAAGCTCCGCCGTCGCCCCGTTCGGCGCGACGACGGCTGATCTTCGTTATGCTGGCGGGCGTGCTCGCTATCGTCGGCGCGTTGGTGGGCGGCTATTACTTTGCGGTAAGGCCGGTGACCTTGCGGATCGCGGTCGGCCCGGCCAACAGCGACGACATCAAGGTGGTTCAGACGCTGGCGCAGGCCCTGAACAATCAGTCGAATAGTCTGGTTCGCTTGCGTCCGATGCAGACCGAAGGAGCCAGCGCGAGCGCCCAGGCGCTGGCCGATGGCAAGGCCGATCTCGCCATTATCCGCGGCGATCTCGACGTGCCGAAAAACGCGCAAGCAGTCGCGACTCTGCGCAAGAATGTCGCGGTGCTATGGGTGCCGCCGGCCGCGAAGGTCAAGGGCAAAAAGGCCGGCCCAAAGATCACCAAGATTGCGCAGCTTGCCGGACATCGGATCGGCGTTCTCGGCCGCACCCAGGCCAATGTCAGCCTGCTGAAGGTGATCCTGCACCAATATGGCGTCGACCCGGCCAAGGTCGAAATCGTCCAGTTCCCGGCCCACGACGCGGCCGAGGCGATCCGCGGCCAGAAGGCGGACGCTTATCTCGCCGCCGGTCCG
>JBJMTR010000431.1:0-6616 GCA_045811565.1 Bradyrhizobium sp. | reverse complement strand
GGGGGCGCTGACCCTGCCGGCCGATACGCCCGTGGCGTATATTACCCATACCACCCAGAGCGTGGACGACACCAAGGACATTATCGGGGCCCTTCAGCAGCGTTTTACCGATATTCAAGGCCCCGACATCCGGGATATCTGCTATGCGACACAGAACCGCCAATCTGCGGTAAGGGACCTAAGTAAGCTGGTGGACGTCATTTTGGTGGTGGGGGCCGCCAATAGTTCCAACTCAAACAGGCTCCGCGAAATCGGCACCGAGGTCGGCGTCGCGAGTTATCTCATTGCCGACGGGAGCGAGTTGAACCCCGATTGGCTCAAGGATGCGAAAGCCGTCGGCATTACGGCGGGCGCCTCGGCGCCCGAAGTTTTGGTCGACGACGTGATCGAGGCTTTGAGGCGTATCGGACCCGTCAAGGTGTCGGTGGTTCCCGGCCGGGAAGAAAATATCGAATTCCGGCTTCCGGCCGAACTGACTGCGGGCTGATCCACTTCACGATTCCAAGTCTGGGCCTCGGGCCCAGACTCAAGTCCAGAAAGAAAATCTCTCAATGGCAATACCGTTTTTCAAGGAACTGAGTATCGGCGGCTATCTGATCAAGCAGAAGCTGCTTGGCCGCAAACGCTATCCGCTGGTGCTGATGCTGGAACCGTTGTTCCGCTGCAACCTTGCTTGTGTCGGCTGCGGCAAGATCGACTATCCCGACGCGATTCTCAACCGCCGCATGTCGGCGCAGGAATGCTGGGACGCGGCCGACGAATGCGGCGCGCCGATGGTGGCGATCCCCGGCGGCGAGCCGCTGATCCACAAGGAGATCGGCGAGATCGTGCGCGGCCTGGTGGCGCGCAAGAAGTTCGTCTCGCTCTGCACCAATGCGCTGCTCCTGGAAAAGAAGCTCGATCTGTTCGAGCCCTCGCCCTATTTGTTCTTCTCGGTGCATCTCGACGGCCTGCGCGAGCATCACGACAAGGCGGTGTCGCAGAAGGGTGTGTTCGACCGCGCCGTCTCTGCGATCAAGGCGGCGAGGACGCGCGGCTTCACCGTCAACGTCAACGCCACAATCTTCGACGGTCATCCGGCCGAAGAAATCGCAAAGTTCCTCGACTTCACCACCGAACTCGGCGTCGGCGTATCGATGTCGCCGGGCTACGCCTATGAGCGCGCGCCCGATCAGGAGCACTTCCTCAACCGCACCAAGACCAAGAAGCTGTTCCGCGACGTCTTTGCGCTGGGCAAGGGCAAGAAGTGGAATTTCATGCACTCGGGCCTGTTCCTCGACTTCCTCGCCGGCAATCAGGAATACGAGTGCACGCCCTGGGGAATGCCGGCGCGCAACATCTTTGGCTGGCAGAAGCCCTGCTATCTGCTCGGCGAAGGCTACGCCAAGACCTTCAAGGAATTGATGGAGACCACCGACTGGGATTCCTACGGCACCGGCAAGTACGAGAAATGCGCCAACTGCATGGCGCATTGCGGGTACGAGCCGACCGCCGCCGAGGCAGCGCTGGCGAATCCGTTCAAGGCGATGTGGGTGGCGCTGCGCGGCGTCCGGACCTCAGGCCCGATGGTGCCCGAGATCGATCTCTCAAAGCAGCGGCCAGCGCAATATATCTTCTCGGAGCAGGTCCAGAAGAAGCTCTCGGAAATTCGCCGCGACGAGGCCGCAGCGGCACAATCGAAGGCGCAGCAAAGGGCGTCGACTGCCGCTTAATCGGCCGCGAATCGAGAGCAACACAGGGCGCGAATGATCGCGCCCTGTGTTTGTCATAGGATCGATGCCGGCCATCGCCGGATCAAGCAAGCCTAACCGCCGCCTCTCAGAGATCCGCCGGGGCCAGGCCGTCGCTGCTCAGCAGAAAGCCTCGACAGCCGCGTAGGCTGCGCAGCGCGCGATTGAAGTCGATCCCGGTCGAGACCAGCGAGCGCAGCGTCAGCGGATTGCGCGCAACGCTGCGCAGCACTTTGCGCAAGTCGATGTCACCGTTCGGCTTGACCGCGGTCTTCGCCAGCTCCGGCAGCGCCCGGCTGGCGGGATCGCTGATCACCCGCAACGCCGCGAACGGAATGCCGGCCTTGGCCGCGTAGGCAGCGGCGATGTGGCTTTCCATGTCCACGGCGGCGGCACCGGTTTCCAGGCGCAGTGCGGCCTTGCAGGCCCTGGCGGCAACGACCTGCTCGACACCCGCAAGCCCGCCCCTGACGATCCGCCGGCGCTTCAGCGCGGCGCTGGCGATCATTTCCTCATTGAGGGCCGAACCGGCCAGAAAGCGCGTATCGCCGGCCAGAACTTCGGTCGCCACCACCACGTCGCCGGACTTCAACGAAGGATCGAGCCCGCCTGCGACGCCGAAGGAGATCACACCTCTGAATGTCGATGAATCCAGCGTCGCGAGCAGCGCCCGTAGCTGCCGGGGATCGCTGGAACTGCAGATGACGATCATGCCGGGCCCGGCCGCTATGCGGGCCTCCTGCACCAATCCTGTCACAATCAAAACCGGCCGGCGATCAATTGGATTGTCATCGACCAAATTGCGATCGATCGAATTGCCCACCGTCGCGGCGGCCCCCGCCCCCAAAGTCACATTCCGACCCCTACCACCCTGGTGTTGGTGTTCCTCAAATTCCGATACCGCGCCAGCGCCCAGAGCGGAAAGAATTTTGAGTAGCCATGATAACGCAAGTAAAATACCCGCGGAAACCCTGTGGCGGTATAGCGCGGCTCATCCCACAGCCCTTTTTCGGTCTGTGTGGTTTTTAGGTACTCCACCCCGCGGACAACGGCCGGGTTCCCGACCTCGCCCGCTGCCATCAGCCCGAGCAAAGCCCATGCCGTCTGCGAGGATGTCGATGGGGCGCCCTCGAATCCCTTGTAGTCGAGCCGGTAGCTGACGGCATCCTCGCCCCAGCCACCGTCCTTGTTCTGGATCGAGAGCAACCAGTCCACCGCCTTGCGAATCATTGGGTCCTGGTGATCGACCCCCGCGGCGTTCAGCGCGCAGAGCACCGACCATGTTCCGTAGATGAAATTCAACCCCCAGCGGCCGTACCACGACCCCTCCGCCAGCTGGGTCCGGCGCAGATAGACAATGCCGTCGGCCACGGACTTGCTGGTCTCGGCGGTCTCGCCGAGCTGTGCCAGCATGGAGACGCAGCGCGCTGTGACGTCCTCGGTCGGCGGATCGAGCAGCGCGCCGTGATCGGAGAACGGAATGTTGTTGAGGTAGTATTCGAGATTGTCGACGTCGAAGGCGGCCCAGCCGCCATCGCGGCTCTGCATGCCCTCAATCCACTCGCGGCCACGCGCGATTGCAGCATCATATTCGCCGCTTGCCGACGCGCGGCGGGCACGATCCATCGCCATGACAACGACCGCGGTGTCATCGAGATCAGGATAATAGGCGTTGTTGTACTGGAACGCCCAGCCGCCGGGACGCGTGTCGGGGCGTTTCACCGCCCAGTCGCCCTTGAGATCCAGCACCTGTTTCGGCAACAACCAGTCGAGGCCCTGCTTGGCCTTCGGCAAGACTTCTTCACCGCCCGCTTCAAGCAGCGCGTGACAGGTCAGCGCGGTGTCCCACACCGGCGAAACGCAGGGCTGGCAATAGGCCTCGTGCTCGCCGATCACCAGCAGCTTCTCGAGGCCTTTTCGCGTGACTGCGCGCGGCGGATAATCCTCGCCCTTGCCCAACGCGTCATACATCATGACCGCGTTGGCCATCGGCGGATAGATCGCGCCGAGACCGTCTTCGCCGTTGAGACGTTCTTCGATGAACGCAACCGCGGCATCGATCGCGCGGGCGCGCAGCTTCTTCGGAAACAGCGGTTCGATTGTGCGCAAGATGCCGTCGAGCGCGCGGAACAGGATGAACCAGCCCCAGCTCTGATGCGGCGCCTTCGCCGTCATGCCTATCGACGCCGGGTCCTGCAAGAATAATTCGTCGATGCCGACGCCTTTGGGATTCTTCGCCAGCGGTTTCAATGCCGCCAAGACCATCAGCGGCACGATCGTGGTGCGCGCCCAATACGAAATCTTGTTGATGTGGAACGGCGACCACATCGGCAACAGCATGATCTCGATCGGCAGCACCGGCACGCTGCGCCAGGTCAAAACCCCGAAAGTAGCCAGCAAAAACCGCGTAAAAACGTTGCTGTGGATGGCGCCACCGCATGCGCGGATCGCCTCGCGCGCCCGCAGCATATGCGGCGCATCGACGGAATCGCCGATCATCTTCAGCGCGAAATAGGATTTGACGCTGGCGCTCATGTCCAACGGGCCGTCATGCACCAGCGGCCAGCCGCCATGGGCGCCCTGCACGCGGCGCAGGTAATTGGCGATCTTGGCTTCGAGAACGGCGTCGACAGGCTCGCCGAGATAATGCCGCAGCAAAATATACTCGGCCGGGATGGTGCTGTCGGCTTCCAGCTCGAACACCCAGTGTCCATCGGACTGCCGATAACCGAGCAGCGCCTCTGTCGCCGAGGAGATGCTCTTCTCCAGCGCTACGGGGTCGACTGTCGCGGTGTGGTGGCCGGAAAGCATGTCGCTCGATATTCCTTTTATTCGCGACCGGATTGCGTGACACCGATCAGGCTGTATCCCGGTCAGGTTTGGCGCCCGGCCAGAACCAGATCGGCGGCGCGGTCGCCCGAGCGTACCGATCCCTCGATGGTTGCCGGCAATCCCGTATCAGTCCAGTCGCCGGCGAGAAACAGGTTTTTGAAGTCCGTGACCGCACCGGGCCGCAGCGCATTCTGCTCGGGCGTCGCCTCGAACGTCGCACGGCGCTCGCGCACGATCTGCCAAGGCGGCAATTGAGGCGGCAATTCACCCTGCAGGCCCGCGGCCTTGCAGACGTCCTGCCAGATCGCCTGCGCCAGCTCCTCGCGCGGCATGTCCACCAGACGGTCGCCGTTGCTGATGGTGACCGACAGCCGCTGCGGGAATACGAACAGCCACTCCACCAATCCACCGACGACGCCAAGAATCGGCGGTGCATTTTTTGGCGGGTCGAAACGGAAATGAGCATTCACGATCGCGCGGAATTTGTTTGGCGTTTTCAATCCCGGCAACAGTGACGCCGCGGGGCGGGGCGGCACGGCGAGCACCACGGCATCCTCAGGCGTGATTGCAATCGTGCCGTCGCCGAATTTCAGTTCGCCGACATGCTCTGAGGACATGCTGAACTGGCGCAGCTCGTGGCCGAACTCGACGGTGGCGCCCTTGTCCTGCAACAGCTTGACCGCGGGCTCGATCAGCACCGAGCTCAAACCATCGCGCGCGATCAACGGCCGGCAGGCATGTCCCCCCGCCAACAACGTTTCCCGCACCACCGCGCCGGCAAGGCCGGCCGAGCCCTCGGGCGGATCGACGTTGAGCGCGGCGAGCAGGAGCGGCTGCACCAGCCGCCGGTACAGTGTACCATTGCAGGCAATCGCGCTGCCGACCAGCTTGTCGGTGCCTGCCCAGATCAGTGGCATCAATGCGAGATAATCGCGCAGGCCAGTGTTGGGGACACGCCGTTTCTCGTTGAAGACCCAGAGCGGCAGCCGGGAGTCGCCGAGGTCGAGCTGCCATCGCTGGCCGGTCGAAAGATCGACAAAGGGAAACTGCGCGCGCTTCGGCCCCACCAGCCCCGCCTCGGTGCCGATCGATCTGGCGTAACTCACGGCATGACGGTTACCCGACAGCAGCAGATGATTGCCGTTGTCGATGGTCAGGTTGGTCGCGGCGTCGAAATAGGACCGGCAGCGGCCGCCCGCCTGCTGCGTGGCCTCATGAACATGGACTTTGTAATTGGCGTTGGCCAGCCGGACGGCCGCCGAGAGGCCGGAAATGCCGGCGCCGATAATGTGAACGGTTTTTTGCATCAGATGAACGCGTGACGGAGGACGATGGCGATCTTGGCCACCTTGTTGACGCGCACCGGCGCGCGCGGAGCGGCAAACCCCCGCCCAACCAACAAATCCAGTATCGCGCGATAATATTTCGACATGATGCGCGGCGCGCGCACCACACGCCGCGAATTGCGGTTCATGACTTCATCGGCTTTTTGAAAATGGATCTTCGCGCGATCGGCGAGCGACAGACAGACCTTCGGTACCGCGCGATCGGCGATCACCCTCGACGGATCATCCGAGGTGATCCCGGCGTGCAACAAAGCTTCGCGCGGCAGATACAGCCGGCCGAGCCCTGCATCTTCATCGATATCGCGCAGGATGTTGGTCAATTGCAGCGCGCGACCAAGATGATGCGCCAGCAAGATGCCGTCATTCTCCGGCAGACCAAACACCCGCACCGACAGGCGCCCGACAGCGCTCGCAACGCGATCGCAATAGAGATCGAGCGTCGCAAGATCCGGCGCACGAATGTCCTGTGGCACGTCCATCTCCATACCGTCGACTACAGCGAGAAAATCCTCGCGCTTGAGGCCGAAGGTTTTCACCGCGGCGGCGTAATCCTGCACGCGCGGCGGGGGATGTCCGTGATATAGCGCATCGATGTCGTCGCGCCATTGCTGCAGCGCCGCCAGCCGCTCGGGCCGCGGCCCGTCGGAATCGGCGATGTCGTCGACCTGCCGGCAGAAGCTGTAGATCTGGAACATCGCCTCGCGCTGG
>JBJMTR010000430.1:0-2475 GCA_045811565.1 Bradyrhizobium sp. | reverse complement strand
TGTCCGGGACGTTTCCTGGCGTCATCGACAAAATCCTGCAGCGTCTTCCATGGCGCCGATGCCGGCACCGCAAGCAGCGTGGGGTCGGCGAGCACCCGCGCGATAGGCGCGAATTGCGAGACCTCATAAGCCACCGGACGATCGAACAGCCGGTCGGCTTCGGGCAACACCGCCAGCGACGACAGCGTCATCAACAACGTGTAGCCGTCAGGCTCGGCGCGCGCCGCCGCCGCATTGCCAATCGACCCACCGGCGCCGCCGGCACGGTTATCGACGATGACGGGTTTACCCAAAATTCTTTCCAGCGCCTGCGCCACCGGCCGCGCGGCAAGATCGGCCTGCCCGCCGGCGGGAAACGGCACGATCATGGTGATGTTGCGGGAGGGATAGGCCTGCGCAAACGCTGTGTTCGAAAACGCGGCATGCGCCAGCGGCAAGGCCGCGGCAGCTTTCAAGAGTTCACGGCGATTCATCGGCAGTCTCTCCCCGGGGAAATTGTTTGGGTTATTGGAGCCAGATTAGCCCGAACGCCGCAGGGTGAGCAAAGGCGCTCTTCGCCGCGGCTCGCTACCGCGTTCGCTTCCTCCCCTTCGCAAAATGCTCGGCCAGAAATTCCGCCAGCACCTCAACGCGGGCCGGGCGCGGGCCGCCGGGCGGCGTCACCAGATGTACGGCGCCTTCGGGCTGCTTCCAGCCTTTCAGGATCACTTCGACCTCACCGGACGCAATTGCATCGCCGACGATGAAGTCCGGCAAATCGGCGATGCCGAGGCCCGCGATCAAGACGGGCATGACAGCCTCGCCATTGTTGACGCGCAATGGTCCTGCCGGGCGCACACTGGCTTGTTCGCCCGCCGCATTGGTGTAGTGCCAGACGCCCGCCGTCGAGAGATAGGCGTAACCAAAACATTTGTGCCGGGCGAGATGCATCGGATGCGTCGGACGGCCGTAACGCTTCAGATAAGACGGCGCCGCCACGGTATATCGCGGCATCGCGCACAGCCGCCGCGCGATCAGAGAAGAGTCCGGCAACCGCGCGATGCGCAGGCCCATGTCAAAACCCTCGCCGATCAGATCGACGGTGGCATCGCTCAAATGAAGATCGATCGATACTTCCGGATATCGTTCGAGGAATTCCGGCAATAGCGGCGCAACGGTTTTCACGCCGAACGTCATCGGCACGGCAAGCCGCACCAGCCCGCGCGGCGTGACCGATTGCGCCACCGCCTCGCTCTCCGCAGCCTCGCCATCGGCGAGCAGGCGCGCCGCGCGTTCCGACAATTTCTGCCCCGCATCGGTCAGGGCGAGCCGCCGCGAGGTGCGGTTGAACAGCCGCGCGCCGAGCCGCTCCTCCAGCCGGCTGACCGCCTTCGAGACCGTGGCCTTGGATAGCGCGAGCTCGCTCGAGGCTGCCGCAAACGACCGTAATTCCACGACTTTTGCGAAAATCGCGAGTGCTTCGAAATCCGGAAGCTTTGACATCGGCGGGCCGTCCCTTTGATCAAAATCGGAAACAATGAGTTTCGATAGTTTCTATTTCTTTATCACGCCCGGAGACATATCCACACTGCATCGAAAACAATCCCATGGAGAAATCCAATGACCAAGAAGCTGTCAGGCAAAGTCGCCCTCGTCACCGGCGGCTCCCGCGGCATCGGTGCGGCCAGCGCCCGCGCGCTGGCGAATGAAGGCGCCAATGTCGCCATCAGCTACGGCGCTTCTCCCGAAAAGGCCCAAGCGGTGGTTGCGGAATTGAAGGCCAACGGCGTTGAAGCCCGCGCTTACAACGCCGACCAAGCGTCCACGAGCGAAGTCGATTGGCTGGTGAAGGAGGTCGCCAAGGATTTTGGACGGCTTGACATCCTCGTGAACAATGCCGGCGTTGCGATCGGCGGCGCCGTCGATGATCCCAACGCCGACAGCACAGCGCTTTCCCGCCAGGATGCGGTCAACGTCCATGGGGTCATTACGGCGATCCGCACCGCGTCGAAGCTGATGGGCGAAGGCGGACGCATCGTCACGATCGGTTCCGGCATCGCGAGCCGTGCGTCATTCCCTGGCCTTGCCGACTACGCGGCTACCAAGGCTGCGGTTGTCGGCTACACCAAGGGCGCGGCCCGCGACCTCGGACCGCGCGGCATCACAGTGAACGTGCTGCAGCCCGGCTCGATCGACACCGACATGAACCCAAAGGACGGCGGTGACTTCGCCGAAGCCCAGCGCACCCAACACGCCCTGCAACGCTTTGGCACGCCGGAAGAGATCGCCGCCGGCGTCGTCTTCCTCACCAGCCCCGAAGCCTCGTTCGTGACTGGTACGGTGCTCAATGTCGATGGCGGGTTTGGCGCCTGATCCGAACAGTTACCGGGATGCCGGGCGTGTGCGCTCGGCACCTCCCTCAAGTTTCAAACTCAAAGGAAATATCCCATGATCGAACTTCGACCTTTTGCAAAACTCGGAAGCGCCGACCACGGC
>JBJMTR010000429.1:0-4631 GCA_045811565.1 Bradyrhizobium sp. | reverse complement strand
GGGGCGTTGGAATTCCAGGCGACTGCTCGTACCAGACCTACGCTCAATGCATGGCAAGTGCCTCCGGCCGCAATCTCTATTGCAACGTCAATCCGCGCGCCGCGTTCGGCCAGCAGCAGACGCGGCGCGGGCCGGTCTATCGGGAATATTGATGCCCGGCCCCATGGTGAGGAGCGCATCTTCGCGCGTCTCGAACCATGATGCGCGGCTATATCCATCGAGAGCAGCGGGCTCAGAGCGGATCCTTGCGGAAAGCATCGATCCGCTTGACTCGTTTTTGTTTGCGTCTATACTAAACCATATGGTTAAGTATAAGGAAGAAACACTGGACCGGACCTATGCAGCGCTTGCAGATCCGACCCGGCGCGCGCTGCTGGCGCGGCTCGGCGACCGGGACAGCCTTTCCGTAAGCGAACTGGCGCAGCCTTTCGCGATGTCGCTGCCCGCGGTCATGAAGCATCTCGACGTGCTCACGGATGCCGGCCTGGTCGCGCGCGAGAAGACCGGCCGCACCGTGGCATGCCGGTTGACCGCCAAGCCGATGGAGCAGGCGACGGACTGGCTGAACCGCTATGCGCGTTTCTGGTCCGAAAATCTCGACCGTCTGGCCGCTTTTGTGGAGGAAGACCAATGGCCATCAAACCAGCCACTATCGCCGATGGGGATCTCGCCGCGCGGCCAAGCCTCACCCTCAAGCGGCGCCTCAATGCGCGGCCGGAGACAGTCTACGCCGCGTGGACCGATCCGGAAAAAATAGCACGGTGGTTCGGGCCGTCGCAGGTGAAGGACGGTTCGGCGAAGGCAGAGATCGATCTGCGCGTCGGTGGGCGCTATCGCCTCAGCTTCGAAAGCCAAGGCGGGGAATATAACGAGGTTGGCGGCATTTACCGCGAGCTGGTGCCGAACGAACGGCTGGTGTTTAGCTGGGCCTGGCATTCGACGCCGGAACGGGAGTCGCTGGTCACTGTATCTCTGAAGCCCGATGGTGCCGGCACACTGCTCACCTTTCATCAGGAACAATTCTTCGATTCTGCAGCCCGCGATGGTCACGCGCGCGGCTGGACCGAATCGTTGGACCGACTGGAAAAATATCTCGTTTGATCAGGAGAATCCCATGCAGCCGCACAAGATCGTCTCACGCGAGGAGTGGATCGAAGCCCGCAAGGCCCATCTGGCACGAGAGAAGGAGTATACCAAAGCCCGCGAGCGCTTGGGCGAGGAGCGCCGCGCGTTGCCCTGGGTCAAAGTCGACAAGTCCTACACGTTCGACGGCCCCAACGGCAAGGTGACGTTGGCCGATCTGTTCAAGGGCAAGAGCCAGCTCGTGGTACAGCATTTCATGTTCGCGCCGGACTGGGAGGAGGGCTGCAAGAGCTGTTCGTTCTGGGCCGACGGCTACGAGCGCATGGTCCCGCATCTCGCCGCCCGCGACACCGCGCTGGTCGCGATCTCGCGCGCGCCGCCGCAAAAACTCGAAGCGTTCAAAAAGCGGATGGGCTGGACTTTCGACTGGCTGTCGTCCGCCGACAGCGATTTCAACTACGACTTTGCGGTCTCGTTCACTCAGGAGCAAATCAAGTCAGGCGCAAAAATCTACAATTTCGGCACCTCCGGTTTCCACATCGAGGAGGCACCCGGGATCACTGTGTTCTATCGCGACGAGGCCGGCAACATCTTCCATACCTATTCCTGCTTCGCGCGCGGCCTGGACATGATGAACGCCGCCTATCATTATCTCGACCTGACGCCGCTCGGCCGCCATGAAGAGGGCTTGCCCTATACGATGGATTGGGTGCGGCTACGTGACCGGTACCAGCCGGCGCCGGTTCAGGCATCCTGTTGCCATAGTTAGTGGTCATTGCAAGGAGCGAGGCATCCGGCGCCGTCATTCCGGGGCGACGCGAGGCTTCGAGCTTCCGGGCCTGGTGCTAACGCACCATCCCGGAATGACGACGGAAAGTTTTTCGCTCCTCGCAGCGACGCTAGACAGCAAGAGGAACCCCATGCCCTATGTCGATGGCTTCATCGTCGCCGTCCCCAAAAAGAAACTTGCAGACTACGCCCGAATATCGAAGAAAGCTGGCAAGATCTGGCGCGAACACGGCGCGCTGGATTATTGCGAATGGGTCGCCGAGGACGTCAAGGTCGGCAAGCTCACCTCGTTCCCACGTAGCGTGAAGCTGAAGTCCGGCGAGACCGTGGTGTTCTCCTGGATCACCTACAAATCGCGCGCGCAGCGCGACAAGATCAACGCCAAGGTAATGGCCGATCCACGGCTCAAATCCATGATGGATCCGAAATCGATGCCGTTCGACGGCAAGCGGATGATCTACGGCGGGTTTGAGAGTCTGGTGAAGGTGTAAGGACGCCGGCCGAGGCGAAGCGGTCCACGCGCGTGCACAGGCAATTTCGGCGTTCCCTTGCCTTTACTTTGTGATCCGGTATACTTTGCACTACAAAGCTCGGATACCAGATGCGCGACCTCGACAAGGCGTTGGCCGATATCTTTGCCATTCGCAGCCAGATTGCCGCCGGCACGGCGTTTCGCGGCTATGGCCCGGCAACGGTTGCCGCCACCGGCGGCGTGGCCCTCGCTACCGCCATCCTGCAATTCCTGTGGCTGGTTGATCCGACCAACAACCCGATCGCATTTTTCGCCGGCTGGGCCGCCGCGGCGCTGCTCTCCGCCGGACTGATCTGGATCGAGATGCGGGCGCGCTCGCGTCGGCATCATTCGGGCCTCGCGGACGCTATGGTCCGGCAGGCGGTCGAACAGTTTCTTCCCGCAGGCGTTGCCGGCGTCCTGCTCGCGATCATGCAGTGGAAGTTCGCGCCCGAGACGCTGTGGATGCTTCCAGGGTTGTGGCAGGTATTGGTGAGCCTTGGCGTATTCGCGTCCGTCCGCTCGCTGCCGCGGACCATCGCGCTCACCGGTGCCTGGTACTTCCTCTCGGGCTTTACGGTCCTATTACTCGCGAGCCAAAGCCACACGCTGTCGCCCTGGACCATGGGACTCCCGTTCGCCGCCGGCCAACTGCTGATGGCCGCGCTGCTCCATTTTGCTTCCGGAGAAAACGGTGCCGAACACTGAAACCAACAACGCGCCGTTCTCCTATGACGGCCTCGATCGTGTGATTCACGAGAAAGCGAGGCTCGGTCTCCTGACCTCGCTGATGGCACACCCCAAGGGACTGGCCTTCGCCGATCTCAAGCAGCTCTGCGGGCTGACCGACGGCAATCTCAGCCGTCATCTGCAAGTGCTGCAGGAAGCAGGCCTGGTCGAAGTCACCAAGGGCTACGAAGGCAACCGCCCCCACACCACCTGCCGCCTGACCAAAACCGGCCGCCGCCGCTTTCTGGATTATCTCGCCGTGCTGGAGCGGCTGGTGCGCGACGCGGCCAAGGCCGCGGGCAAGCAAGGCAGCGCGCTCGCCCGGCTCGGCATCCTGCCGGCCTGATTGTCATCCGCTTTTTTTGACCGGAGACTTTGTAATGCAAAGTGATCTCTTCCCCAAACCCGATGCTGCGCGCCTTCACGTCGGCATCATCATGGACGGCAATGGGCGTTGGGCGACGCGCCGGGGCCTGTCGCGGTTGCGCGGCCACGAAGCCGGCGTCGCGGCCATCAGGCGCGTGATTGAGGCGGCGCCCGAGCAGGGCATCGGCACGCTGACGCTCTATGCGTTTTCCAGCGACAACTGGCGCCGGCCCCGCGCGGAAGTTACCGCGCTGATGGGATTGCTCAGATTCTATCTCGCCAATGAGATCGAAGCCCTGGTCCGCAATGGCGTTCGCCTCACCGTGATCGGACGCCGCGATCGCCTTCCCGATGGCATCGCCAATGCCATCGCGCGCGCCGAAGCCGCCACGGCGGATGGCGACACCCTGCATCTGCGCATCGCGATCGACTATTCCGCGCGCGAGGCGATCCTCAATGCCGCAACGCGCGCCGCGGGGATCGGCAGTCTCACGCGCGAGACGTTCTCCGAACTTGTCACCGGAGAAGCAGGCCTTCGCGACGTCGATCTCATCATCCGCACCAGCGGAGAAAAACGGCTGTCGGATTTCCTGCTGTGGGAAGGCGCTTACGCCGAGCTGCATTTCACCGACCGGATGTGGCCGGAATTCGAGGCGGACGATCTCGCCGACGCGCTGTCATGCTTCCATCGACGCGAGCGGCGCTTTGGCGGCCTGCAATCCGTCGCGCTCGAGGACGTTCCGAGCCTTTGACAAGGGCCGGAAGAATACGGAGACGGAGGTGTTTGGGAATTTCGCCAAAATTTCTTCCACCGTCATTTCCCTCGGGCGCTATCCGCGCCGCGGCGAAGCCGCATCTGGAGCCACCCATGCCGTGGCCCATCCTTCGAGACGCCCGCTGAGTTTCTCATCGGGCCGCGCTTTGCGCGGACCCGTTGGCCGGCTCCTCAGCATGAGGCTTCGAGACGCGGCGAAGATTGCCAAAGCCCCATGGTGAGGAGCGCGGCAACGCCGCGCGTCTCCGGACGATGCTTCGCATCGCCGGGAGAACCACGAGGCTGCCGGGCGCGTCTTTGAATGTTGTGGCTGTTTGAAACTGCATCAGAAGCTATTTTCGTTGTCACGGCCTTGATCCGGGACGAGATGGTGGCGCC
>JBJMTR010000428.1:0-6201 GCA_045811565.1 Bradyrhizobium sp. | reverse complement strand
GAGCCGGCTCGGCGACCAATTCGGCTTGATTGAGTTCGGCGATCGCGCGCAGCATTTTACGACGATGGCCGAGCAGGACCCCGAGCCTGTCGAGGTCCTGGTCCGTTAGTTCCGGAAGGACACTAAGATCGATCCCGTTCTCGGCAAAACGCAGCGCGTATTGCCCAAGCCCAAGCTTCTCGAGCCAGTCCGCAATCTGCTGCATTGGCTCCACCGACTGTCTGCTTGGCGGCTAGCCGAATTTTCGACTACGGCAATCGAAACGTTAATCCAATCTTTCCCGGATGGCACGCGGCAATTCGGCTGCGGTGGGCCCCTCGATTTTTGCCAGGAGGTGCTCGTTGCAGATGCTTGCTGCCAGGGTATCGCGTCATGATCATTACCGGAACTGGCACACACTCCACCGCACTCGGAACTCGTACCGGGGATTTCCGTCCTCACCCGGGCATGAATCCTCTACCAGTAGATCAAACCCTTTCGAGCCCTTGCGGCCGCGCCGTCTGCAAATGCCGCTGCTGCGAGCCTTTGCTTTTCGGCGCAATAGATCGCCAGAGTTTCATAGAATTGCGCTTCCATGCACGGAACGTTTTCGTCCCTGGTGCACATTGCATCAGCGGTCGTACTGACGAGGGCACTAACCTGGCGCACAAGTAGATCACCCATCGATGGTTCCATAGTCTCCTCCTGATGCCACGCGAAACTTGGTCAACGTTGCTTTGCCTTCCACGCCCGTTCGAGTTCCTTTAAAGCGTCAGCCGACACGTTCACGGAAGCGGTCGGTTTGCCTCGAATGTCCAGCCACTTCCCGTTGTCAAACGGGGGCTTCGAAAGTTCAAACTGGATGGTCCTTTTCAGATGGAAATCCGGTAAGTACCGGCACGCTTGCTGGCAACCGAAACCCTATCCCGAAGCACCGGCGCAACATCGCAATTACCGTTGCCAGGAAACGAACGCGCCATCGGAAGAACGTTCGCGATAAGCCGGTCGCTAAAATGCAGATTATCTGAAATGCCCGTCAGACATTGTGAACTGGTACACACAACACGAAAACACTTGTAGGACCCGGATTATCCTTCGGCTCAGGTGGGTGTCAGGCGTTCGGCGACGGCTCGGCCTGCACCGCCAAGAGCTGCGACCGCCTGATGCGCTCGCGGTGCGCGGTATAGAGACCGCTGGCGACGATGAACGCGGCGCCGGTGACGGTCCACATATCGGGCACTTCGCCGAAGGTCAGGAAGCCGAGAATGCTGACCCACAGAAGTTGCGTATAGGAAAACGGCGCCAGCACGGAGGCATCGGCATAGCGGAACGCCAGCACCACGATCCACTGCCCAGCGGTCGAGGCGACGCCGATCAGGATTCCGAACAGGATGTCGTGCCAGCTCGGCGCGATCCAGACGAATGGCACCAGCGCAGAGAGGATGCAGACGCCCGCGATCGACGAATAGGTCATGATGGTGACGGCGCGTTCACTGCCGCTCATGATCCGCGTCATGATGAGGGTGCAGGCCCAGGCCAGCGCCGATACGATCGGGAAGAACGCGGCAGGATGAAACGCGCCCGACCCCGGCCGCAGGATGATGATCACGCCGACCAGGCCAAGCGCGGTGGCCATCCACCGGCGCCTGCCGACTTTCTCGCCCAGGAAAATGATCGACAATGCCGTGACGAACAGCGGCGCCACAAACCCGGTCGCAGAGGCTTCCGCGATCGGGAGAAAGCGTAACCCGGAGATGAAGAACAGCGACGAGCCCAACAGCGCCGCGCCGCGCACCAATTGCAGGCCGGGCCGGCCGGTTTGCAGCGCATATAGCGGCGAACCTGGCAGCATCGCCGGCGACATGATGAGCGCAAACACCAGGAAGCGGATCCACGCGATCTCGATCGAGGGCAAAGTCGCGGAAAGATATTTCGCGGTGACATCCGAGGCGCCCAAAAATACCGTCGAGGCCAGGATCAGCGCGATGCCCTTGAACGGGCGATCGGCGCGCGCGGGCGCCTTGCGGGCGGCGGATTTCTTTTCGGGCAAAGCTAATAAAGCGCTGTCCAGCCTGGCGGCTGCGGCGGGGGGCGGGGTCACGGCAATCTCGAAAGGCAACAATGATCGAATCGAGCGAGCCCTATAAAAACGCCAATCCGGCCGGAACAACAAGCTCCGAAAACGGGACTCCGATATGCGCCGATTGCGCGCGGCGGCCCGCCCGGCCGGCACTGCAATACTTTGTTAAGGACTGTGTTTGGCTACAGCATCGGCAAGCCGCGCGGTTTCGGACCACGGGGGAACGCTTCGTCCAGCGCAGCGATCTCGCTCTTGCTCAACGTCAGATTTCCCGCCGCCGCATTTTCAGCGGCGTGCTCCGCGGTTGAGGCTTTTGGAATCGCGAACACGGATGGAATGCGCGTCAAGAAACTCAGCGCCACCTGGCGCGCGGTCGCTTTGTGTGCGTCGGCGACGGCCTGCAGGACCTCGCCAGCCTTGCTCTTCGCCGACGGAAAATCATCGTGGCCGAACGGCGAGTAGGCGACGACGGCAACGCCCTGCCGCTCGCACCACGGGATCACCGCGTGCTCGATCGCGCGCTCCTTCAAATGATAGAGCACCTGATTGCAGGCAATGCGGCCCTGGCCTGCTACTTCGAGCAGGTCATCAAGATCGCCGGCGTCGAAATTGCTGACGCCCCATGAGCGGATTTTTCCAGCGGCCATCAACTCTTCAAACGCCGCGACAGTGTCGGCCAGCGCATAGGATCCGCGCCAATGCAGCAGATAACAATCGAGGTGATCGGTCTTCAGCCGCTTCAGCGACCGTTCGCACGTGGTAATGGTGCCGCGCCGCGAGGCGTTGCTCGGCAACACCTTTGAGACCAGGAACAGCCCGTCGCGCTTCCCGGCGATCGCATCCGCGATCACCAGCTCCGCGTCGCCATACATTTCCGCGGTGTCGATGTGGGTCATACCGAGATCGATGCCGCGTCGTAGCGCCGCCACCGCTGCCTTTCGGTCGCCGCTGTCGAGATACCAGGTGCCCTGTCCGATCACGGGCACGTGCGGACCGTTGCCACCGAATTTTTTTGTTCGCAAGGATCGCCTCGTTCGTCCAGGAAGCCGCGGGGGCGGAACTTAGACGAACCTGATGTCAATGTCGCGGCGAAACAGAACTTCGGAACCAACTCAGTGGCTGATCATCCAGGAGCGCGCGGTTGGAAAACTCTTGGCGCCCGCTCCGGGTCTGCTTCAGCAAGCGCCGAGGTTTCCCAATGCCGCGAAGCGGCGTCTCGAAGGATGAAGACCCGAACCGGAGATGAGCTAACCATCCAGCACGCTGATATCCGCAACGAGCACCGTGCCCGTCACCGATTCCGTGATGTAGAGCCGATCGCGGTTCGGGCCGCCGATCGCGACGTTGGTGCAGCTTTGTCCGGCGCAGGATTTGATGCGGGCGATCAATTCGCCGTTCGGTGCGAAGACAAAGACGTGGCCGAGCGACGCATGCGCCACGAACAGCCGGCCCGCCTGGTCCATCGTCATGCCGTCGGGACCGCTCGGACCGAACATCGAACAGAAACGGCCGACTTTTGACACGCTGCCGTCTTTCATGAACGGCGCGCGCCAGACCGCGTTGTCGCGGGTCATCGCCACAAACAGCACGGCCTCGTGCGGATCGAGCACCAGCCCGTTAGGGCTGATGCCGGTGTCGATCAGGCAATCGAGCCGTCCGTTCGTTGTGAGCCGGTAGATACGTCCCGTTGGATCATGCAGGCCGGTCTGGCCCTGGTCGGTGAAATAGATGTCGCCATTGGATGCGATATGCAGGTCGTTGCACCCGCGAAACGATTCGGAGTTGCGCGACGTCAGCACCGGCTTCATCCGCCCTGCCCGCGCGTCGAGCTCCATGATCCCGCGCATGTAATCGGCGACGAATATGCGCCCATCGCGGCTGATCTTGAGACCGTTGGGCCAACCCTCATACTCGACGACCAGCGACCATTTCCTGTCCGCGGTGATCTTGAAGATGCGTCCGAACGGGATATCGACGATGTAGAGATTACCATCCGCGTCGAATGACGGGCCCTCGATGAAGCAATCGGTCGGTTGGCCCGGGCGATTGGCGTCGGCCCAGTCGGTGCGCACCTTGCGCCGGAATTCGTCCGGCATTGCGGAGAAGATTGTGGTCTCGATCAGGCGCGGTGGCGTTTCCAGGTACATCATTTTCTTGTTTCACCCGTTGGCGGACCGGGTGAACCATAGAGGACATTGCGGAGGACGTCGCCCCTCATCCTGGGGAGCGCGCATCGCGCGTCTCGAAGGATGAGGCCACGAGGTGGGACCTCGTGGTTCTCCCGGCGATGCGAAGCATCGTCCGGAGACGGCGCACATGCCCTCCTCACCGCGAGGGCCTGGTAGTCGCTTTAGTTAGCTGCAGTCAGTTTCTGCCGCTCTGGATCGCCGGGACTCTGCGCGATCAGACGCTTCAATTCCGGAATGCACGAACCGCAATTGGTGCCGGCTTGCAGCTTTGCGCCGATCTCGGCGGCGGACAGCGCGCCCGCTGCAATCGCCTCGCAGATCGTGGTGCGGCCGACACCGAAACAGGCGCAGACGATCGGGCCGGCGCTCGCCAACCCATCCGCCGATTTGCCCGACAGCAGCATGCGGCGCTGATCGTCGTTCAGCGCATCGGCCGCGAACAGGCCTTTAACCACGTTCCAGTCGCCCGCGTCCCCCGCGGGCCCGATGAACAGGCAGGCCTCGATCCGGCCATTGTCAAAGGACGCGCCGCGATAAATGCCGCCGCCGAAATCCTTGTATTCGGCGAGATCCTTCCCGGCGATCGACTTCAGCCAGGATTGCCAACCCACGAGGTCGGCATTGTCGGCGAACAGATAACCGTAGCCGCCATTGACGGCCACGCGCGCCGACCAGGCATGCGCCGGCAATTGCAGCGGCCGGCGCGACAGCGCAAAGCCGCGAAACACATATTCGTATGGCGCGATCGATGCCGGTGTCGCTTTGTTCTCGGGCTGACCGGAGAACGGATCCGTGATCGGTGCGACCAATGAGCCGACCCGGGCGCCGGTGGCGTTTGCTTCGCTCCAGTGGATCGGCGCGAACAGCATGCCCCTCTGCTGGCGTTCGCTGACGACGACCTTGAGCGTGCATTGTCCATAGTCGGTGGTGACGCGCGCAAAATTGCCGTCGATTACGCCATACTTGGCGGCATCGTCGGGATGAACCTCGACGAATGGCTCCGGCAGATGCTGGCCGAGCCGCGGGCTGGCACCGGTGCGGGTCATGGTGTGCCACTGATCCCTGATGCGGCCGGTGTTCAGCCGCAACGGACGCGCGGCTGTGGTCTCGGTTTTCAGCGCCGGAATTTCCGGCGCGACGAATCGCGCCTTTTGGTCATTGGCGAAAAATCCGCCTTCCGCGAAGAACCGCTTTTGCGGCGGTGCATCCTGCCGCATCGGCCATTGCACCGGCGCTATCGCGTCAAAGGCCTCATCCGAGAGCGATTGCAGCGCGCCGATATCGAAGTCTCTGATGCCATCGTTCTCGAACGCCGACAGCGCGGCGTGCTCGCGGAATATATCGGCCGCCGAATTGAATTCGAACGCCGCGCCAAAACCAAGGCGCTTGGCGACTTCGCTCAAAATCCACCAATCAGCCTTGGCCTCGCCGGGGGAGTTGAGGAACGCGCGCTGCCGCGAGATCCGCCGTTCGGAATTGGTCACGGTCCCGGATTTCTCGCCCCACGCCTGCGCCGGCAGCAGCACATGCGCGCCGGCATCGACGGTATCGTTGGAGCGCACATTCTCGGAGACAACGAACAGCTCGAGTTTCTTCAGCGCCTCGCGGGCGGCGTCGGCATCCGGCAGCGACACTGCCGGGTTGGTGCCCATCACCCACAACGCCTTGATCTCGCGGCGCGCTACGCCCTCGAACATCTGAACCGCCTTCAATCCCTCATGGGTTGCGATGCGCGATGCCTTCCAAAACCGGCGCACGCGATCGATGTCCGGCGGCGTGAAGCCCATATGAGCGGCGAGTTGATTAGCGAGCCCGCCAACCTCGCGACCGCCCATCGCATTGGGTTGCCCGGTGAGCGAAAACGGGGATGCGCCCAATTTGCCGATGCGTCCCGTGGCAAGGTGGCAATTGATGATGGCATTGACCTTGTCGGTGCCTTGCGCCGACTGATTT
>JBJMTR010000427.1:0-11513 GCA_045811565.1 Bradyrhizobium sp. | reverse complement strand
GAATCACGAATCTTTCGCCGCCTTCTTCGGCCGCGGCGGTCCCTCGACCGGCGGCAGCGATTTGATGTAGTCCGCGATCGCAGCACGATCCGGTGGCGATAATTGTGACGTGTTCTTGATCACGCGTGCCATCGGCCCGCCGGCGCTGTCCATGTCGGGCGTCTGTCCGGTCTCGAGGAAATAGGCGATATCCTTTGCGCTCCAGTCCGCCAGTCCTTTTTGGGTGATATTGGGAACCCAGCCCTCGCCTTCCGGATTAGGCCCTCCCGCAAATCGCCGCGCGCCGACAATGCCACCAAGAAAATTGCGGCCACTGTGGCACTCCGCACAATGGCCGAGACCGTTGACGAGGTAGGCGCCGCGATTCCATTGCGGTGAGTGCGTGTCGTCCCGAACAAAAGGCTTGCCATCCATGAACAGCAGCTTCCAGATCCCGATATTGCGCCTGATATTGAATGGAAACGGCACGTCGTGATCGCGCACCTTGCCGGCGACGGCAGGGAGTGTTTTCAGATATGCGAACAGGTCGCGGACGTCATCGACCTTCGCATGCTGGTAGGAGGTGTAAGGAAATGCCGGAAAGTAATGGAATCCGGCCGGAGCAATACCTTGCGTGACCGCACGGACGAAATCGGTCTCGCTCCATCGGCCGATACCATCGGCCGGATCGGGCGAAATATTCGGAACGTAAAAGGTTCCGAACGGAGAGCTTAGTGCGAGGCCGCCGCCGAGCTTCAGGCGATCGGGCTGGCCGGGCACAGCATGGCAGGAGGAACACCCTCCGGCATTGAATGCTGTCAGGCCGTTCGCGACGTTTGGCGTGTAAGCGGACGCGGTGACCGCCAGCGCGAATGGGACAGCGGTCAGCCGCCAGTAAAGCCCAAGAGCCGCGGCGCCAGCGAAGACGGCAGCAAGAAGAATTCGTCGCAGCATTCACCGATCCGTCATCAGGTCCGTAAGCTGACGCCTTAAAGCATGATCCGGAAAAGTGGCCACCGGTTTTCCGAAAAGTTCATGCATCACGCTCTAGTATGACGGCACTTGCCGCCATAAGCTCCTCGGAAATTTTGCGCACGCAACGCCATTGCTCTGGGAATAAATCCGAAAGGCCGTTGTTTTGAAGCTGACGCCGTCATTTGAAGCCCAAAGGGAGAAAACCATGCCGAACAAGACCATGCTTGCCACGCTTCTGCTCGGTGCCACCGTCGCCTTCACCGGCTCCGCCTTCGCCGACAAGATGAAAGCGACGCTGGACGGCAAATCGGAAGTGCCGCCGACCACCACTGCCGGAACGGGAACCGCCGAAATCGACTACGATCCCGCCAGCAAGAAGCTGAGCTGGAAGGTGACCTATTCCGGGCTTTCCGGACCTGCCACCGCCGCGCATTTCCACGGGCCCGCCGAAGCCGGCAAGAACGCCGGTGTCGCCGTTGCGATCCCGAATGCGGGCAAAAGCCCGGCCGAAGGCAACGCCACATTGACGGACGCGCAGGCCGCCGACCTGATGGCCGGCAAGTACTATGTCAACGTTCATACCGCAGCCAATCCGGCTGGCGAAATCCGCGGTCAGGTGACGAAGTAAACCGCAAGGCGGCGCAGTTTCGAGAGGGCGGATGCTCAGCGTCCGCCCTCTTTCATTTCGCAATCGGGCTGAAGAAAACCGGCAGCGTCATTTCAACTTGAGGCGATAGACCTCGTGGCAATCGGCGCAGCGATCGTTGATCGACTTGAACGCCACTTTCAGGCCGTCGAGATCCTTGACCCTGCCCTTGACCTCCGCGATGGCCTTGGCGACGGGGGGAATCTTGGAGTCGAAATCGGCCTTGTTTTGCCAGATCTTGGGCGATGATCCGTAGGTCGCGTCTTTCACGTCTTCTTTGGGATTCGGCGTAAACACGGTCGCGATCTTGGCGACGCTTTGTTCGAGATCGGCAATCGCTGCATCCACCGCCGCCTGGTCGTAGGGAATGTCGCCCTTCACCATCTTGCCGATCACATTGTACATGCTTTTCGCCTGCCCCCTCATCAGATTGTCCTGCTCAACGGCGATCTTTTGATCAGCCATCACAGCGCCCGCACCGAGCAGCAAGCCTCCCACAACAATCACGACGCGTTTCATCGGCGAATTCTCCGTCTCGCAAGCGTTTCCAGACGACGCCGCGGCTCGTTCGCGCGGGCCGCGGCTCCTCCCAATAGAACCCGCGTGCGGTGTTTTATTCCCCGCCGGCAGATATCAGAGATTATGCCGGCGCTGCGCCTCGCGGATTGCGATCCAGACCCGCTCGGCGGTGGCCGGCATGTCGATGTGGTCGATCTTGTATTCGCGCCACAGCCCTTCGATGATCGCATTGACCACTGCGGGACAGGAGCCGATGGCGCCGGCCTCGCCCGCGCCCTTGACGCCGAGAGGGTTGGTCGTGCACGGCACGTTGTGGGTCTCGAACACGAATGATGGGCCGTCGGACGCGCGCGGCAGCGCGTAGTCCATGAACGTGCCGGTGACGAGCTGGCCGTCATTGGCGCTATAGACCGCCTGCTCCATCAAGGCCTGGCCGATGCCCTGCATCGCGCCGCCATGAACCTGCCCGGCCAGCAGCAGCGGATTGAGCGTCACTCCGAAATCGTCCACAATGACGTAGTTGACGATCCTGATGATGCCGGTCGCGGGATCGATCTCGACTTCGGCGAGATGCGTGCCGTTGGGGTAGGTGCCGTCGGCGCTGGTGAACGTCGCACTTCCCTTCAGTTTCGACGGATCGACGCCCGGACGCTTTGCCAGATCGGCAAAGCCGATCGAACGGTCGGTGCCGGCGATCCGCACCCGGCCGTCGCTGATCTCGAGATCGCCGGCGCTGGTTTCCAGCGCCTCGGCCGCGATCTCCTTGAGCTTGCCGCCGAGATCGCGGGTTGCGCGCTCGACGCTGACGCCGCCGGTTGGGATCGATGACGAGCCGCCGGTGCCGAGCCCGGTGGCGATCAGGTCGGTATCGCCCTGCAGGATATGGACGCGCTCGGGCGGCAGCCCGAACTGCTCGGCGACGATTTGCGCGTAGGCGGTCTGGTGGCCCTGCCCGCTCGACTGGGTGCCGATCAGGATGTTGACGTCGCCATTGGGATCGAGCGCGACATTGGCGGTTTCCTCGCCCATGGTGCCGCAAACCTCGACATAGCAGGCGAAGCCAATGCCGCGCACCAGGCCTGCTTTCTTCGCCGTCTTGGCCCGCTTGGGAAATTCCTTCCAGTTCGCGATTTCCATCGCGCGCTTCATATGCGCGGTGAAATCGCCGGAATCGTAGACCTTTCCGGTCGCGGTCTTGTAGGGCATCGCTTTCGGCGGAATGAAGTTCTTGCGCCGGATCGCATCCGGCGTCATGCCGAGTTTTCGCGCGGCGGCGTCGACCAAACGCTCGACCACGTAAGCGGCCTCGGGACGCCCCGCGCCGCGATAGGCATCGACCGGCACGGTGTTGGTGAACACCGTGCGCACGCGGCAGTGGAATGCTTGAATGTCATAGAGTCCCGGCAGCATGCCGGCGCCGCCATGCGGAATATAAGGACCGAAGGTCGAGAGATAGGCGCCCATGTCGCCCATCAGATCGACGTCCATGCCTAAGAATCTGCCGTCCTCGGCGAGCGCCATGCGCGCTGTGGTGACGTTGTCGCGGCCCTGCGCATCGCCCATGAAGTGATCGGCGCGGTCGGCGGTCCATTTGACCGTCTTCTTCAGTTTGCGCGCGGCGACCGCAATCAGCGCATATTCGCGATAGGGAAAAAGTTTGGTGCCGAACCCGCCGCCGACGTCGGGACAGATCACCCGCATTTTCTCGACCGGGATCTTGAGGACATTCTGGCACAGGATATCGCGCAAACGGTGGCTGCCCTGGCTGCCGATCGTCAGCGTCAGATGATCCTTCTTGGCGTCGTATTCGGCGACGGCGGCGCGCGTTTCCATGAAATTGGTCACGACGCGCGGATTGACGATGGATACTTCGGCGACCGCGTGCGCCGTGGCGAATGCCGCGTCGGTGGCCTTCTTGTCGCCGATCGACACGTCGAACAGCACGTTGCCGGGCTGATCGGGCCAGACCTGCGGCGCGCCCTTCTTCACGGCGTTGGCGACGCCGATCACCGCCGGCAGCGGCGTCCACTTCACGTCGATCGCCTCGATCGCGTCGCGCGCCTGATCGATGGTGTCAGCCACGACGAAAGCGACGGCGTCGCCGACGTGGCGTACCTCATCCTTGGGAAGGATCGGGTAAGGCGGACCAGTAAACGGATCGACTTCCAGGTTGAACAGGCACGGCAGATCGCCGAGATCGGCGACATCGGCGGCCGTCAGGATCAGCCCAACCCCCGGCAAGCCGCGAGCCTTGCTGACATCGATGGTGAACTTCGCATGCGCGTGCGGCGAGCGCAGCACCAGCGCATGGATAGCCGGCTGCGGCGCGACGTCGTCAGTGTAGCGGCCCTTGCCGCGAATGAGCGCATCGTCTTCCTTGCGGCGTACGCTTTGGCCGACACCGAATTTGATGGGAGCTGCCATCGTATCTCCATTTGCGGTTGTTATTTGTTTGGCGCCATATTGCAGCGGTTCGGAAAGAAGCGCAAACGACCCGGGACCAGGCTTGCCCCTGCTCTCTACAGGATTGATCCGGCTTGATAATCTAGCCTCGCCGCAGCGAGAAAAGCCATCCCCGCCCAAACAAGACGAGAATCGAGAGCGCGTACACAAAGGTACCGACCGCGATCAACAGCAGCAGGATCGTTTCGTCGCGAAGCACGTGCACTTGCGCAAAATACGCGGCCGCGAATCGGGTAGTCAGCCACAGCGCCGTCGCCAGCACGACACCCGACGCGGCGAATTTCGCCAGTGATCGCATCAGCGCGCGATCCAGTCGGAGATAGCCGGCCCGCACCGCAAAGCCGAGCACCAGCAGAAGATTGATCCAGGCCCCTGCCGCGGTTGCGAGTGCGAGCCCGATCTGGGCCAGCGGTCCCATCAGCGCAACTTTCAGCGCGACGTTGACAGCGACGCCGGTCAGCGCCGCCTTGACCGGCGTTGCGGTATCCTTGCGGGCGTAGAAAGTCGCGACCGCGCTTCGGATCATCACGAACGGAATCAGCCCCACGGCATACGCGGCCAACGTCGCGCCCGCGGTTGCCGCATCGGCCTTGGAGAATGCCCCGCGTGCGAACATCGCCCGCATGATCACGTCAGGCACGGTCAGGAAGGCTGCGACGAACGGCACCGAAAACAACAACGTGAAGTCGAACGCCCGCCGTTGCGCGGCCATGGCGGCGGCCTGATCGTTCGCGGTCAGCCGCCGCGACATTTCCGGCAGCAGCACCGTGCCGATCGCGATGCCGATCACGCCGATCGGCAACTGGTTGAGGCGATCGGCGTAATAGAGCGCGGAAAGTGCTCCGGCCGGCAGGAACGTCGCGATAATGGTGTCGGCAAACAGCGCGACCTGCGTGCCCATCGAACCGATGGTGGCCGGCCCGAGCGCGCGAAAGAACGCGCGCACGTCTTCGTCGAGTTTGACCGATGCGAACCGCGGCAGGCCGCCGCGCCGCGCGAGATCACCCGCGAGCAGAAAGAATTGCAGGAAGCCTGAAATCAGGACACCCCAGGCGGCGGCATGTCCCGCGCTGGGGAAGAACCCGACCAGCGCCAGCGTCATCATCATCGCGAGGTTGAGGAAGATCGGCGCCGCCGCGGCGCTGGCGAAGCGATGCACGACGTTGAGGATGCCGCCGTAGAGCGTCACCAGCGTGATCAGCAAAAGATAGGGAAAGGTGATTCGCGTCAGTTCGATCGCCAGCCGCCGCTGCTCGATGTCGTCGGTGAAGCCGGGCGCGAGGATGCTCATGGCCTGCGGCATGAACAGCCAGGCGACGATCAGCAGGACCAGTTGCGAGATGAACAGGAGCGTAAAGATCCGATTGGCGAACAACCGCGCCGACGCCTCGCCGCTTTCGCCGTGAACATGGGCGTAAGCCGGCACAAACGCCGCGTTGAACGCCCCCTCCGCAAAGATCGCACGAAAATGATTGGGCAGGCGCAACGCCACAAAAAATGCGTCCGCTACCGGTCCGGCACCGAGTATTGCCGCAAGCATGATGTCGCGCGCGAAGCCGGTCAGCCGCGAAAGCAAGGTGTAGCCGCCGACCGTGAAGATGCGTCCGAGCATGCGCCGCTTCTAGCGCATATTCGGTTCCGATTGAATCAGAACCGAAGCGCTGGTCTTGTTCTGACGCGTTTTATTCACGCGAAACGGCAAAATCAGGAAGAGAGTGCGCCGCGCACGGCCCTGATGATCCGCTGCTGCATCGATTCGTCGAGATAGGCGTGCATCGGCAGGCTGACGACATCGTCCGAGAGCCGTTCGCTCGCCGGCAGGCCACCCTCGGCAACCGGGAAATCCCGATAGGCCGTCTGCTGGTGCATCGACTTGGTATAATAGATCGCGGTCGGAATGCCTTGCGCCTTCAGTGCGGCGGCAAAACCGTCGCGGTCGGTGCCATCAGGCAGGCGGATGGTGTATTGCGCCCAGACCGAGGTGCAGCCGGACGCGAGCCGCGGCACGCCTACGAGGTTGCCGAGGCCGCGTGCATAACGCTCCGCGACCTTGTTGCGCGCCGCGATCTCATCCTCGAAGATCTTCAGCTTCTCGATCAGGACCGCCGCCTGCATGGTGTCGAGCCGTCCGGTCAGGCCAAGGCGCACATTGTCGTATTTGTCAAAACCCTGGCCGTGAACGCGAATGCTGCGCAGCGTCTCGGCCAAATCGGCATCATCGGTGAAGATGGCACCGCCATCGCCAAAGCAGCCGAGCGGTTTTGCGGGGAAAAAGCTTGTCGCGGTCGCAAGCCCGAAAGTGCCAAGCCGACGGCCCTTGTAGCTCGCGCCAAAGCCCTGGGCGGCGTCATCGAGCACGAACAGGCCCTCCGCCTCCGCGATCTCGCCGATCGCATCGTGATCGGCGCTTTGTCCGAACAGGTCGACCGGGATCACCGCCACAGGCTTAAGGCCGCGCTCTCTCGCGGTCGCGATGCCCCGCTTCAGCGAGCCGGCATCCATGTTGAAGGTGGCCTCGTCGACATCGACGAAAACCGGCGTGGCGCCGGTCAGCGCCACCGCTTCACCGGTCGCGCAGAAGGTAAACGAGGGACACAGCACCGCATCGCCGGGACCGAGTCGTTTGGCCATCAGCACCATCAGCAGCGCGTCGGTGCCGCTGGCGCAGCTCACGACGTATCTGGCGCCGCTGAAATCCGCCAGCGCCTCCTCCAGCGCTGCCACTTCCGGACCATTGATGAACTGGCAATGCGCGAGCACACGGGAGACCGCCTCATCGATGGATTTCCCGAGCCGCCGGCGCTGCGCGGCGAGGTCGATGAAGGCAATGGGTTCCGGACGCATATGCTGGTTCATGGAGCCTTGCACGAATTGAAAATGAAAGATCAGCCGGCGACGCGGCGCGGCGCCTTGCGCGCGGTCGAAGCCGCGGGCCTGGCAGGCAATTCAAGGCAGCGGATCGCGATTTCGAGACTCGCCACGCCTTCATCGCCGGAAACCGCGGGCACGTTGCCGGTGCGGACGGCGTGGAGGAATGCGATCAATTCGGCGCGCAGCGGTTCGTCATGACCAACCGGAAGATGCCGCATCGAATAGCTGCCGTCGGGCTTGAAGCCGAAGCATTCGGTGACCTGACGCGTCAGCAGATCGCCCATCACGTATTTGCCGCGGGTCGCGACCGTGACGCTGCGCGCCTTGAATGGCGTCAACCAGTTGGTATTGATGTGAGCCAGCACGCCGGAGGAGGTGCGGAACTGCAATAGCGCAATGTCCTCCCGCTCGGCGACGGCGCTGGAGAGTTGCGGTTGCACCTCCACGATCTCGGATTCGGTGAACCAGCGGATCAGATCGATGTCGTGGACGGCGAGATCGATGACGACGCCGACATTCGACATGCGCGGCGGAAACGGCCCGACGCGGGTGATGCCGATGGAAAGAATATCTTCGCCCGATATCGCCTGCTTGATTGCGGCAACGGCCGGGTTGAAGCGCTCGACATGGCCGACCATCAGCGTCACGCCGGCTTGGCGCGCAGCGGCAACGATGTCCCGTCCCTCCTCGACCGAGGATGCGACCGGCTTCTCGACCAGAATGTGGATGTTGCGCGCGATGCAGGCGAGCGCGATCTCGTGATGAAGATGGGTCGGCGCCGCAATGGTCACGGCATCGACGCCTTCGGCGAGCAGCTCACCAAGGCTTGCGAAGGCGCGGCAGCCGGCGAATTCGGTGGCGCGCGAGCGGTGCTCCGGCAGCGGATCGACAATTCCGACCAGCGCAACGCCGGGCAAGCCGGCCAGCACGCGCGCGTGATTGCTGCCCATGATGCCCGCGCCGATCACGCCAACACGCAACGCGCGTTTGGCGTCGGTGTTCGCGCCCAACCCTTTGAAACTCATATTGTCGACCCCAACAGACTTCTCGGCACTAACGTCCCGGCGGTTCCCTTTAAGCCATTTCGGTTCGGCTGGAATCCGACCGAGGCCCTATCCTTTTGTTTTGACGCGTTTTCTTCGCGCGAAGCAGTGCCGTCCCATTCGCGAAGCTATAGCACGGCGTCACAAATGTGGCGAATGCCATCAGCGGTTTCCGGACACGTTTTGATTCAGAACATTACAAGGCCTGATAACGATTCGGCCCTGACCAAGAGTTGGGCACGGACCGGCGGGCGGCTGCGAATCAGGTGCGCTGATAATCATCCTCGATGCGGATGATGTCGTCCTCGCCGAAATAGCTGCCGGTCTGCACCTCGATCAGCTCCAGCAGGATCTTGCCGGGATTTTCCAGCCGGTGGACCGCACCGATCGGAATGTAGATCGACTCATTCTCGTGCACGGTCTTGACCAGGTCGTTGACGGTGACGCGCGCCGCGCCGCGCACCACGATCCAGTGCTCGGAGCGGTGGTGATGCTTCTGCAGCGACAGCCGGCCGCCCGGCTTGACGATGATGCGCTTGACCTGGTGGCGGTCGCCGTTGTCGACCGATTGGTACGAGCCCCAGGGCCGGTGAACCCTGATGTGGCTCTCGGTCACCTCGGGTGCTGCGGCTTTCAGCTTCGCGACCAGACGCTTCAGTCCGTCGGGCTCCTTCTGCCGCGACACCAGCACCGCGTCCTGCGTCGCGACCACCACGAGGTCGTCGACGCCCTCCAGCGCGACCAGCGCCTTGTCGGCGGATACATTGCAATTGCGAGAATCCTCGAATACCGCAGGACCTCGCGCGGCATTGCCGTCGCTATCTTTGTCCGACAATTGCCACACCGCATGCCACGAGCCGACATCGGACCAGCCGCAGGCGACCGGCACCACCGCGGCACGCGCGGTCTTTTCCATCACCGCGTAGTCGATCGAGATCGCTTTGGCCGACCCGAATGCGTCGGCATCGAGCTTGACAAAGCCGAGGTCGCGGCCGGCTTTGGCGACGGAATCGGCGACCGCCTGCAGGCTCGCGGCATCGAAATTGCGATATTCATCCGACAGCACGGCGGCGCGGAACATGAAGTTGCCGCTGTTCCAGAGGTAGCCCGCGTTGACGTAGTCGGCGGCGGTCGCCGCATCCGGCTTCTCGACAAATTTTGCAACGGCGCGAACCGCGCCGGAAAGGGTCTCGCCCGGGCTGAGATAGCCATATTCGGTGGCGGCCCGTTCGGGCTGCACGCCAAACGTCACGATGCGTCCGGCTTGCGCGCCCGCCAAGCCCTCGCGACAGGCGGCGACGAAGGCGCTGACATCGCGCACCACGTGGTCGGCGGCGAGCGCAAGCACGATCGCCTCGGTGTCGCGGGTTTGCCCAAACGCAGCACCGGCCGCGATCGCCGGACCGGAGTCGCGCCGCATCGGCTCGAGCAGCACGTCGGCTTCAAGCCCGATCTCCGCCAACTGCTCCAGCACCATGAAGCGATAGGCGTTGTTGGTGATCACGATCGGACGCTCGAACAGCGCCGCGTCCGACACCCGCAACAGCGTTTCCTGAAACGTCGAGCGCGTCCCGAACAACGGCAGGAACTGCTTGGGATGAACCTCGCGCGACGCCGGCCACAGCCGCGTTCCGGCGCCGCCGCACATGATCAGTGGGATAATCCGTCCGTCCATCGATGCCTCAATGCTGCCCAAAGGCGTGGATGTGAGATCATAAGCTGCGGCTCACACTGCGACGGATTTGTGGAACAAATCGCGCAAGCTTCGTTAGAAAGGTTCCAGCAAGAATCATTCCAGCAAGAATGATGCGATGGTGACAGATTGCCCAAATGCCTTGCGGCAAAGCCACGGGCAACTACTACGAGATCGCGCGCACAGATTTATGAATGCAGTACGGCGGTATAATGACGCTGCCCACCGGCAAGCGATTTGTTCCGCTGGCGTGAAATTCGTTGGCGAGTTGGCGGCAAACGTGTTTGTTGGTCTCGAAACTTTGATTTCGACATCTTGATTTGGACAGTCGAGCTGCCTTCATGGTGACGGTCCGATAGGGAGAAGATTTCGATACGGCTGAAGTTATTTGCTGGTCGTATCATCTACCTTGCCGCGATTGGCGACGCACTTGTTGAAGTATGCGCGCTGGTCGCTGCCTGATCCCTTTGCGCTTCCCGCCGCCGGGTTTCCAGGCTCGCGGGGAGGAAATTGCTTGGTGGTCAGGGCGCTGCATTTTCTGGCAAGTTCGGCAGTAATCGCCGAAGCGCCTTCCGGAACTGAGCCAGCGATACAGGTTAGTGCGAGCAGCATGCATCCAGCCTTCAAATTGGCAAACATGACACCCCTTCCCTTGCCTGGTCGCTTGCCTGCCGCAACGGCGCGATCGACGCGCCATTCTTCGCATCCATCCATGCTTTCGATCATTCTAGCGGGATTTGCTACAGACGAAAGGCCATGTTCCGGGCTTGAAAGTTAGTCTAATCTCCGGTCCATGCAGCCAGGGGACGCAGCCAAGTCGATGAGTTCGGGAGACTTGATACCGGACGACCAAGATTCTCGGGAGTCGGCCTCCAACGAGGTCCAGTTCGCGCTCGTCATCGCGCGCATGATCGACACGGTACAGAATAACCCTGAGCACCTGCGCCAGACCGTTTACGATCTGGCCCGTTACAAGCTCCAGGAGCAGTTCACCGACTCGGACGCGAAGGATATCCGACGTACGGAGCAAGCCCTCGAAACGGCGATTCGCGGTGTCGAGGTATTCTCCAGGCAGCAGATCGCCATTTCGCCGCCGCCGCAAGTTCCGCAGCTCGAAGATCGATTGGCAGGGCCCAGGCCATCCGCTCCCGAACCAAGTCCCCCGGCCTGGCTGCGATCGCCGCTGGAAATCCACCCAACAGCGGTTCCGCTCTCGAAGCCGGCTCATCCGCTTTGGCCGCCAATCAAACGGACCGCAGCAATGCTCGTCATTGTCTGCGGGGGCTTGCTCGCTATTCAGCAACGCGAGCGGCTGGCACCGCTG
>JBJMTR010000426.1:0-6477 GCA_045811565.1 Bradyrhizobium sp. | reverse complement strand
ATTTCCTCGATGCCGCGCAGCAATTGCAGCGCTACCGAGGACACCGAACGGACGTGGCCGCTGCCGCCGCATTGCGGGCAGGGCTCGGTCGAACTCTCGAGCACGCTGGCACGGATGCGCTGGCGCGACATTTCCAACAGGCCGAAATGCGAGATGCGCCCGACCTGGATGCGCGCGCGGTCCTGCCGCAGGCAGTCAGAGAGCTTGCGCTCGACCGCGCGGTTGTTGCGCTTCTCGTCCATGTCGATGAAGTCGATGACGATCAGGCCCGCGAGGTCGCGCAGGCGCAGCTGACGAGCGACTTCCTCAGCGGCCTCGAGATTGGTCTTGAGTGCGGTATCCTCGATGTGATGTTCGCGCGTCGCCCGGCCCGAATTGACGTCGATCGACACCAGCGCCTCGGTCTGGTTGATGACGATGTAGCCGCCGGAGCGCAATTGCACCGTGGGCGAGAACATCGCGTCGAGCTGGCTCTCGACGCCCATCCGCGAGAACAGCGGCTGGCCGTCGCGATATTGCTTCACCACCCGCACATTCTGCGGCATCAGCATCTTCATGAAATCGCGAGCTTCGCGATAGCCGGCTTCGCCGGCGACCTGGATCTCGTCGATTTCCTTGTTGTAGAGGTCGCGCAGCGAGCGCTTGATCAGCGAGCCTTCTTCATAGACGAGGGTGGGGGCCTGCGACTTCAGGGTCAGATCGCGCACGGTTTCCCACATCCGGATCAGGTATTCGAAATCGCGCTTGATCTCGGGTTTGGTGCGCGAGGCGCCGGCGGTGCGCAGGATGATGCCCATGCCCTCGGGTACATCGAGGTCCTGCACCACTTCCTTCAGCCGCGAGCGGTCCTGCGCGCTAGTGA
This sequence comes from Bradyrhizobium sp., assembly GCA_045811565.1. GTDB lineage: Bacteria > Pseudomonadota > Alphaproteobacteria > Rhizobiales > Xanthobacteraceae > Bradyrhizobium. The sequence goes on along the minus strand of JBJMTR010000426.1, from coordinate 5,615 downwards.
TCTTGCGGCTGATGCCGCCGCCGCGCGCGGTATTCGGCATTAGCACCGCATAACGGCCGGCCAGCGACAGATATGTCGTCAGCGCCGCGCCCTTGTTGCCGCGCTCTTCCTTGACAACCTGGACCAGCATGACCTGGCGGCGCTTGATGACTTCCTGGATTTTGTACTGGCGCCGCGGACGGAACGGGCGTTCCGGCACTTCTTCCAGCACATCGTCGCCGCCGACGGATTCGACGACTTCTTCCTCAGCATCCTCGATGTCCTCGCCTTCCTCATCGTCGTCGCCCGGTTGGTCGCGGCGCTGCTCCGCAGCATGCTCGTCGTGGGGCGATGCCTGTTGTTCGGAAGTCCGTTCGTCCGAGGTTACATATTCTTCTGACGTGAGTGGCTCTTCCGAAGATACGTGTTCCTCGTCGGCGCGTTCCGCGCGAGCCGCATCCTCGGCATGGGCCGCGTTTTCCTGCGCCTGTTCCTCGTCGGCGTGCTCAGGCTCGTGGCTGACGTCTTCGGCAGCTTGCGCCTGCGACGTATCGGCGGCGATCGAGGCCTCGACCGCCGCAGTAACCGGGTCGAGCCGCGGCTCATGCGCGGTCTCGTCGCTCGAGCGATGTGCGTGGCCATGTTCGTCGTGATCATGCTCATGATGATCGTGTTCGTCGTGATCGTCATGGTGGTCGTGATCGTGCGAATGTTCATGAGCCTCGTGCTCATGAGCTTCGTTGTCATGAGGCTCGGTGTCGGCGTGAGCTTCATGGTCCTCATAAGCCTGGGCAGCCCGCGACGGATCGAGATTGGAGCCCTCGAGAACATCGCTCTGGACACGGTCGCCATGGCCGCGGCGTCGCGCGTTGCGGTGACGGGAACGCCGGCGGTGGCTGGAGCGGTTTTCGCTCTCTTCTTCGGCCTCGCGGTGGGCGCGCTCCTCCGCCTCGATCAGCGCCTGACGGTCGGCGACCGGGATCTGGTAATAATCGGGATGGATTTCGCTGAAAGCGAGAAAGCCGTGGCGGTTGCCACCATATTCGATGAAGGCTGCCTGCAGCGACGGCTCTACGCGCGTGACTTTTGCGAGGTAGATATTGCCGCGCAGTTGTTTGCGCTGGGCGGTCTCAAAATCAAATTCTTCGACACGATTGCCGCGGACCACAACGACCCGGGTCTCTTCCGGGTGGGTGGCATCGATCAACATCTTGTTGGGCATTTTTGAGCTCTTGGCGGCGGCGGGCGCGCAGCATGGCGTGCGCGAATTGCGCCGCCTGGTGACGCGACGGTCCACCTGATTCGGGGGTGAGGGGAAGGCCAAAACGCGAGTCGGGGCGCCACGGCGAACGGGGTCGCGACGAAACAATACGACGTGCGAAGCTTTCACCTCGCCGCGGCGCGGCTGTTTCGTGGATCTTCGTCGGCACTACAGTCTGGCGCATCAAGCGTCGGCCCGTCTGAACATGTTGGCGGCAACGAATACCGCCGCATCTATTCGCTGAAAGCCCGGCGCGGCGCCTAAGCGCTCGCCGGCCATCGCATATCGGACCGATTCAGGTCCGGATAATCGGTTTTGCCGCGTCTCAAACCGTCCCTGGAACAGGAAAGTGCCTGGGACCGGACGCCGCTCGGGCTCGAAACCGCCGCTCCTTGTCAGCCGCGCGCGGCGCTGGCTGCGGAGGGATCGGTAAAACGCTGGAAACTTCGGCTTCGAAGGTTCCACCGCTGCACCGGGAGGCTGAACGCGACACAACCGGGAGTATTAGCCGTCAGCATCCCGTACATACGTGGATTGGACGCGGCGTGCAAGGGAAGCGTCGCTGCGCAGCAACACTCGCACCTTTTCGCCTCTCGAGCATTAAGGTCCGATTAACCGTGTGGTTCTAATGCGGTAAGACGGCTGCTCGGAGGCACCGAATCGTTGGCGAACCTCACAAATCACCGGGTTTTGCTGGGGTGCGGATTATTGTGCGCCGCAGCATTGCTGTGCGCCAACACCAGCCTTCCAGGCGCGGCTGCGCCGCCTAGCCCGGTTGCCGCCCCCAATTTCCCGATCGCCTCCGACGCCCGCCTGGCCGGCGACGCCAAACAGACCCGATTCATCCTCGATCTCGACAAGACCATCCAGTTTCGTGCTTTCACGCTGGCCGATCCCTATCGGGTGGTCGTGGACATTCCCCAAGTCACCTTTCAGCTCGCGTCGAGCACCGGAACTGCGGGCCGCGGCCTCGTGAAGGCGTTCCGCTACGGACTGGTGATGCCGGGCGGGTCACGCATCGTACTTGATCTCGCGGCTCCCGCGAAAATCGCCAATTCCTACGTCCTGGAGGCGGCCAATGACCAACCGCCGCGGCTGGTGCTCGAACTGGAAGGGGTCGATCGGTCGAATTTTGTCCAGTCGCTGTCGCCCGAGAACCGGCCGGAGTTGAAGCCGACCATCGCCGACGCCAACGCGGCGGTGGGAGCTGACGCAGCCGCGGCGAAGGCCGCGGAGCCGACGGATTTGCGGCCGCTGATCGTGATCGATCCCGGCCATGGCGGCATCGACAATGGTACCCAGTCTAACGGCGAAACCGAGAAGAATCTGGTGCTGGGATTTGGTCTGGCGTTGCGCGACCGCATCGAAAAGTCGGGCAAATATCGCGTAGCCATGACCCGCACCGATGACACCTTCATTCCGTTGAACGACCGGGTCAAAATCGCACACAACCAGTCCGCAGCGCTGTTCGTCTCGATCCATGCCGACGCACTTCCGCGCCGTGAGGGCGACGCCCAGGGCGCGACGATCTACACGCTCTCCGACAAGGCATCCGACGCCGAAGCTGAGCGGCTGGCGGAAGCGGAAAACAAGGCCGATGCGATCGGCGGAGTGAACCTGACCGATGAGCCGACCGAGGTTGCCGACATCCTGATTGACCTGGCGCAGCGCGAGACCCGGACCTTTTCAAACCGGTTTGCGCGGCTGTTGATGGGCGAGATGAAGACCACGGTGCGCATGCACAAGCACCCGCTGAAATCAGCAGGCTTCCGGGTCTTGAAGGCGCCCGATGTGCCGTCGGTGCTGGTCGAGCTGGGCTATGTCTCCAACAAGGGCGACCTCGAACATCTGGTTTCGGAGAACTGGCGGACCAAAACCGTCGGATCGATGGCGCAGGCAATCGACGCTTTTTTCGCCAAACGGCTCGCAACCGCCGGGCCTGCCAAGTGAAACCGGCCAAGTGAAAAGAGGCCCATCCAAGGGCGGAGGCCCTAGTTTGGCCACAGCGGCAACGGTATAGAAAATCGCGGTGGGCTTTCCGGGAATCGACCGATTTTGGCTGCTGACTCCTGTATTGTTCGCCGGCGCACCGGCGGCTCGTCGGGCCGGGGCATTCGCATCAGGATAGAACGCCGGCGCCGATAGATGCGGCGAGGGTTGGAACGGAACTTCGATAATGCGCTTGCTGGTGCGGTTCATGGGTTTTTTGTTCGCCGCCGGAACTGTCGTGTTCCTGGTCGGCGTCGCCGGCGTGGCAGGCGCGATCTGGCATTTCTCCAAGGACTTGCCCGATTACTCTCAGCTTCAGGATTATGAGCCGCCGGTGATGACGCGCGTCCACGCGTCGGACGGTGCGCTGCTCGGCGAATACTCCAAGGAACGGCGGCTGTACCTGCCGATCCAGGCGGTGCCAAAACTCGTGATTAACGCGTTCCTCGCGGCCGAGGACAAGAACTTCTACGAACACGGCGGCATTGACTTCTCCGGGATGGCCCGCGCGGCCGTGGTGTACGCGCAGAATTACGGTTCGAACCGTCGACCGCAGGGGGCGTCCACCATCACCCAGCAGGTCGCCAAGAACTTCCTGCTCACCAACGAATTGTCTTTCACGCGCAAGATCAAGGAAGCCCTGCTGGCAATGCGCATCGAGCGCGCCTATTCCAAGGACCGCATCCTCGAACTCTATCTCAACGAAATCTATCTCGGGCTCGGCGCCTACGGCATCGCGGCCGCCTCGCTGGTCTATTTCGACAAATCGGTGAACGAGCTTACGGTCGCGGAGGCGTCCTATCTGGCGGCGCTGCCGAAGGCGCCAGCGCTGCTGCACCCGGTACGTAACCGCGACCGCGCGATCGAGCGGCGCAATTACGTTATCGATCGCCTCCTGGAAAACGGCTGGATCAAGCAGGCCGACGCCGACAAGGCCCGCAAGGAGCAACTCGTGGTCACCAGCCGCAGCAACGCCGCGCACATCTTCGCCGGCGAATATTTTGCCGAGGAAGTTCGCCGCGACATTTTCGAGCGTTACGGCGAAAAGAAGCTCTACGAGGGCGGCCTGTCCGTCCGAACCACGCTCGATCCGAAGATCCAGGTGATGGCGCGCAAGACCATGGCGGCGGGGCTCGTCAATTATGACGAATCGCAGGGCTGGCGCGGCGCGCCCAACAAGCTCGATATCTCGGGCGATTGGGGCGTGAAGCTCGCCGAGGTCAAATCGCTCTCGGACATTTCACCGTGGCGGATGGCGGTGGTGCTGGAAACCAGCGATCAGTCGGCACGGATCGGTTTTCAGCCGGGCCGCGAATTGGGCGGTGCGGTGAGCAAGCAGCGGCAGACCGGCATCATTACGCTTGATGGCGTACGCTGGGCCAAGACGGCATCGGGTCCGACGCGGGGCAGGACGCCGACCGCAGTCTCGCAGGTGCTTTCGCCCGGGGACATCATTTATGCGGACCCGCTGATCTCAAAGGACGGCAATGTGGTCGAGGGACAGTATCGCTTGCGGCAACTGCCGGAAGTGTCGGGCGCCATGGTGGTGATGGATCCCTGGACCGGCCGTGTGCTGGCGATGGTCGGCGGCTTCTCGTTCGACCAGAGCCAGTTCAACCGCGCAACGCAGGCCTACCGGCAACCGGGTTCGTCGTTCAAGCCGCTGGTCTATTCCTCGGCGCTCGATAACGGCTACACGCCCTCGACGGTGGTGATCGACGCGCCGATCGAAATCGATCAGGGGCAGGGCTCCGGCGTCTGGCGCCCGGAAAATTATTCGACCGGGAAATATTATGGACCGACCACGCTGCGCAACGCGCTGACGCGCTCGCTGAACACAGTGACGGTGCGGCTCGCGCAGGACATCGGCATGCCGCTGATCGGCGAGTATGCCAAGCGGTTTGGCGTCTATGACGAACTGCCGAATTATCTATCGTATGCGCTCGGCGCCGGCGAAACCACGGTCACGCGCATGGTCACGGCCTATTCGATGTTCGCCAATGGCGGGCGGCGGGTGAAGCCGACGCTGATCGACCGTATCCAGGACCGCTACGGCCACACCATCTTCAAGCATGACGCCCGCGAGTGCCGCGGCTGCGACGCGCCTGGCGGCTGGAAGAATCAGCCCGAGCCGCAGCTGGTCGACCGCCGCGAGCAGGTGCTCGATCCGATGACGGCCTATCAGATCACCTCGATGATGGAGGGCGTGGTCCAGTACGGCACGGCAACGGTCGTGAGGGAGGTCGGCAAGCCGATCGCCGGCAAGACCGGCACCACCAACGACGAGAAGGACGTCTGGTTCATCGGCTTCTCGCCCGATCTCGTGGTCGGCGTGTTCATGGGCTATGACAAGCCGCGCCACATCGCGGATCGCGCCAGCGGCGGT
>JBJMTR010000425.1:0-2786 GCA_045811565.1 Bradyrhizobium sp. | reverse complement strand
TGGCCTCGATCCCGCTCGCGATCATGATCGGCTCGACCAAGGCCACGCTGCGCGCCCAGTCGGTCGCACCGCCGGATCATGCGGTGATGGAGTAGGGCTTGCTTCGCAGCAGATGAGCGAGAGCTGCCCCGTCGTGGCGTGGCTCCAGCTGACGCTGATGAAGTCAAAGTACGTCTAGCTGGGAGACTCACTCCGCCGGGCATCGCCCGTCGAGATCACCAGTACCGAGGCCTTGGAGCTTTTCAGAACGGCGGCCGCCACGCTTCCGAAATTCAACTCTTCGCCTTGCATACGGTCGACGCCCATTACCACCAGATCAACATCACTCGCCTCAATTTCCCGCAATATCGCCTGCTCCGGAGCCATGCTTGCGCGGATCGTCGTCGATACCTCGACGTCGTGACGCGCGGCGAGTGAGCCGATGTCTTTCAAAATGGCCTGTTCCTGGCGCAGCGACATGCTCGTGCCGTTACGCCGTGCGCCCTTTTCGATCGTCGTGGAAACGTAGATTGTCCTCAGCGGCGTCGAACTGGCCCGAGCAAGCGCGATGGCGATTTCAGCACCGCGCCGCGAGACGCCGCTGCCGGACACCGGAACCAGTATCTTGAAAGTGTTGCTCGCCGCCGGCGACTTGAGATGGCCCGCCTTGCCGGCAACGATGGCAAGCGGCCCCTCGAAGCCGGAGGTGACTTCCTCGAGTTTGCGGGCAAAGCCATCCTTCGGGCCTGTAACCTTGTCCATTCCGACGACGAGAAGATCGAACCCCTTTCGCGCTTCATCGCTGACGGCATCGCCGGCCTCTTTGTCTTTTGTGCGTGTCGTGACGTCGATGTCCCGCACCGCCTCATCGTCGAGATCGGCGATCGCCTTCGCCGCGTTCTTCACGGCGGTCTCGTGGCTTTCCTCGCCCTGGCGCTTGTCTTGCTGGTATCTGCCGCGAGCGTCGATATGCAGAACTGTGATGGGGATACCGCGCGTACCCGCAAGCAGACCGGCAAGGCGGGCGGCGAACTTCGCGTTGGCGCTCTCGTCCACAGCAAGCAGCAATCGCTCCAGAGTTGCAACAAACCCCTTTTCGTCCATTTCCTCTCGCTCCAGCCTGGTCTTTTCATCTTTGCTCAGCGGAAGACGGGACAGCGCCGTGCGCAGCATTGGCGGCATGGCGATGGTAGTCAGGATCGCCATGGTGACGATCATCGAGAACAGGTTCTGACTCAGCACCCCCATGGAAAGGCCGATGGTCGCGATGATGACCTCGGTCGAGCCACGGGCATTCATGCCGCTCGCCAGCGCGAAGCATTCGTTGCGGTTCAGTCCGCCGAGGGCGCCGCCCACGAAGGCGCCGCCGAACTTTCCGAGGCTCGCGATCAGCACCAGCGCGCCCGTAAGCCACAACAGATTCGGATCCCTGAGAACCGTCAGGTCTGCGCTCAGACCGGCAAGGCCAAAGAACACCGGCATGAAAAGACTGTTGATCAGCCCGCGCAACCGCTCGTCAATTTGACGGGTCAGGATCGGCGACTCGCCGACCAGCACGCCGGCGATGAACGCGCCAAGAACGGTGTGCACGCCTATCCAATGCGTGATCAGGGCCATGCCCCCCATCAAAAGCACGATCACGGTGATGACCGCGGATGAGCTGACCAGGTTGTCGTTGGCCCAGCGAATGAGCTGAAACACCAGCCGCCGCCCGATCGTGAAGCTGATGGCCAGAAAGGCAAGCGTTCCCAGCACCGCCTGCGCGACGGAAAAAATGTCGAGCGTGCCGTGCGAGGCAAGACTGAAAATGACGGCAATGATGATCCATCCGATGGTGTCGTCGATGATCGCCGTTGCAATGATGATCTGGCCGACGTTGCGGCGCATGAAGTTCATCTCGCGAACCACGACGGCGACGATTTTCACCGAAGAAATCGACAGCGCGGTTCCCAGAAACAGCGAAGCGATCAGACGCGCCTCCGGATGCGGCAGCAGGTTTTCCGGCAAGAACTGCCCCAACGAGAAACCACATATGAAAGGAACGATGATTCCGGCGATCGAACTGGCGACCGCGGCTCTACTGACTCTTCTCACCAGTCTGAGATCGGTTTCCATTCCCGTCAGCAGCAAGAGAAGCAGGATGCCGAATTGGGCGACGCCCTCGATCAATGCCTTTTGCTCTGCCGCGGGCGGGAAGACCGCGTCGTGCGCGGAAGGCCAGACCCAGCCGAACAAGGATGGGCCAAGCAGCAGGCCCGCGAGCAGTTCGCCCATGACAGATGGCTGGCCGATCCGCTGCATGATCTCGCCGAGGCCGCGACCGACGGTGATCAGAACGACGATTTGAAGGATGAAAATAAATTCAGAAGGTCGCGCGGCTTTTTCCGTCGCGGCTTCGGCCAGAGCCCCCGTTACCAACAGCACAGCGGAAGCCGAGAGGGCCGGCCGGGCCAGCTTCCACCTCATCTTCGCCATCTCCCTTGTGCGGTCGCGACCGCCTCTCAAGATGAACTTTCGGAAGTCGCGCGTGTTCCCGCGCCACGGTCAGGCTGGCATAGGCAGCGACTGCGCGGCCGTACGGAGTTAGCCGGTCAACAATGATCAAACTTCGAAAAATACCGTCTCGTTCTCGCCCTGCAGGCGCACGTCGAAAGAATAGACCGCGTTCCCGGCGCCCGGCTTGCGCGTCGCGATCAACGTCGCGCGGCGATCGGCGGGTACCAGCGCCAGCACAGGGTCAGTGGCGTTCGCCGCTTCGCCGTCGAAATAGATCCGCGAATAGAGATGCAACAGCATGCCCCGCGCGA
>JBJMTR010000424.1:0-4247 GCA_045811565.1 Bradyrhizobium sp. | reverse complement strand
CGGCTTCCAGTGCCTTGATGCGCTGGGTGACGTTGGATTGCACGGTGTTGAGTTCATCGGCAGCGCGGGTAATGCCGCCCAAGCGCGCGACCGTCGAAAAAGTCAGCAGATCGGTCAATTCCACGGCAAAACTCCGTTTCATGTCGGAGATGGCAGCGTTCTCAAGTATTCATTTTTCGAGAATGTTACTACGGCCTATTGTGGCTGTCCAGAAATCGGAGGATGCCGATGCCTATCAGTACGTCGTTGACCGCGCTTTTAGGCATTCACCATCCGATCCTGCTGGCGCCGATGGACGTGATTGCGGGCGCGCGCCTCACCGCAGCGGTCAGCGCCGGTGGAGGCTTTGGCATTTTGGGAGGCGGCTATGGCGACAGAGCGTGGCTGGAGCAGGAGGCGGCCAAGCTAAAAAAATCCGCGGGTCCCTTCGGCATCGGCTTTATCACCTGGAGTCTCGCGAAGCGGCCCGAACTTTTGGATATCGCACTGAACGCTCGTCCGCGCGCGATCATGCTCTCATTCGGCGATCCGCGAGCCTGGGCACCGCGCATCAAGGCTGCGGGCGCCCTATTGATCTGCCAGGTGCAAAGCGAGGACATGGCGCGGCAGGCATTTGATGCCGGTGCCGACATTCTGGTCGCGCAAGGAACGGAGGCAGGCGGTCACGGCGGTTCGCGCACCACCATCGACATCGTGCCGGCCATCGTTGACCTTGCGGCCGGCCGCGCGCCGGTGGTCGCCGCGGGCGGCATCGCCGATGGCCGCGGACTTGCGGCGATGCTGATGCTTGGCGCTGCGGGCGTGCTGCTCGGCACACGGTTTTATGCCAGCCAGGAAGCCGACGGCGCGGATGAGGCGAAGCAGCGGATCTGCGCGGCTAAGAGCGGCAGCACGATCAGGGGTATTATCTTCGATCTCTCGCGAAACAATGTCTGGCCGGCGCCGTTTACCGGACGCTGCCTGCTCAACGACCATGCCCGCCGCTGGATGGGTCGCGAGCTCGAATTGCTGCAGAATGTGAATACCGTCGCTGCCGAATATGCCGCGGCCAAAGCCGCCGGCGATTTCGACATCGCCGCTGTGATTGCCGGGCAGGCCGTCGGCTTGATCCATGACATCCCGCCGGCCGCCCAGATAATCGACAGGATCGTCATGGAGGCGGACCAGATCCTGCTCGGACGACGCAATTCTGCGATCGCTTCACAGACCTGATAAGCGCAACAAACAACACCGAACGAGCAGAACCATGTGGCCGGACCATCGAATTATCGATCTCTTCAAGACCGAATTCCCCATCATCCTCGCGCCGATGGCGGGCGCGATGGACGCCGAGCTCGTGATCGCGGCGGCGCAGGGCGGCGCGCTGGGCTCGTTGCCCTGCGCGTTGCTGTCCGCAGAGAAGGCGCGCGAACAGGTCAACTTCATCCGGCAGAGCGTCTCGGCGCCGATCAACATGAATTTCTTCTGCCACAAGTCCGTTGACGCTGATCCAAAGCGCGCGGCTGGCTGGAAGGCGCGGCTTACGCCCTATTACAAGGAGTTGGGGCTCGATCCATCAGCGCCGTTCACCGCAGCCAACCGCGCGCCGTTCGATGAAGCGATGTGCGCGCTGGTGGAGGATTTGAAGCCGGAAGTCGTCAGCTTCCATTTCGGCCTGCCGGATCAGGCGCTGCTTGGGCGCGTCAAGGCGGCGGGCTGCATTGTGATGTCGTCGGCGACAACAGTGAAAGAGGCGATCTGGCTGGAGGAGAACGGCGCCGACGTCATCATCGCGCAAGGCGCGGAAGCCGGCGGACACCGCGGCATGTTTCTGACGGACAACATCACCGAACAGCCCGGTACCTTCGCGCTGGTGCCGCAGGTGGCCGATGCGGTAATGGTGCCTGTGATCGCGGCGGGCGGCATAGCTGACGGACGCGGCATCGCGGCAGCTTTCGCGCTGGGCGCATCAGGCGTTCAGATCGGCACCGCGTATTTGCGCTGTCCGGAATCCAAGCTGATCGCGCCGGCGCGGGTCGCGCTGGCCCAGGCGCGCGACGATTCTACAGTCATTACAAATGTCATGACGGGACGCCCCGCGCGCGGCGTCGCCAACCGCACGATGCGCGAGCTCGGGCCGATTTCGTCCGATGCGCCGGCATTCCCGCATGCCGCGACCGCCCTGGCGCCGCTGAAGGCGGCTGCCGAAAAGCTCGGCAAGGTCGATTTCACGAACCTCTGGGCCGGCCAGGCGGTCCGGATGGGTCGCGAGATGCCGGCCGCCGAGCTGACCCGGGCACTCGCGGGAGCGGCGCTGGCGCGGATGTGCCAAATGGCCGGCTGACGGCAGCGGCCACGGTTGCGGCGCAAAACCGGCCTCTGCTATACGGCGGGCTGATTTTCTCAGCCTAAGGCCATATATAATGTCCGTTGATGCCACGACCGTTCGCCGCATCGCGCAGCTTGCGCGGATCGCGGTCGCCGAGGCCGAAGTTCCCCATCTCCAGGGCGAACTAAACGCGATGCTGGCCTTTGTGGAGCAGTTGTCGGAAGTCAACGTTGACGGCGTTGAACCGATGACGTCGGTGATCCCGATGGAAATGAAGAAGCGGCCCGATGTGGTCAGTGACGGCGAGATCGCCGATGATATCGTCAGAAATGCGCCGGACGCCGTGAACCATTTCTTTCTGGTGCCGAAGGTCGTCGAATAAGGTCCATGGCGTTTTCGAGCGATGTGGGTACCGGTTCGCATAGCAATCAAGTTTACGCAGATTGCGTGCATTTATCTGCGGTAGAAACCGCGTCAAACAAAACAGTTCTTTCGAGACGGGAAGTCCGATGTGTCTGCTCTGCGACGATGAAAAGGCCTATCAGGCCTATATGAACTATCTCGACGCGATGGAGCGGCAGGGCAAGGCCGCCGATCCGAGCAAGGTGATGGAAACCGTCCTCGATCAGCTCGATGCCGCCGACAAGGCCCGCGCCAAACAAGACGATCCCGCCAACGACAAGACCTTGTCTCCGTTCTTCTGCAGCCCGATCAATAAATGACCGATTTGACATCGATGACGATAGCGGAGGCCAGGGATGGCCTCGCGAACAAGTCTTTTACCGCGCTTGAACTGACGGATGCGCATCTCGAGGCAATCGAAGCGGCGCGCGCGCTCAATGCGTTTGTGCTGGAAACGCCGGATCACGCCCGCCTGATGGCGCAGGCCGCGGATGCCAGGATTGCCAGGGGTGAGGGCGGCCCGCTCGCGGGGATCCCACTCGGGATCAAGGACCTGTTTGCGACGAAAGATGTCCGAACCACCGCATGCTCGAAGATCCTCGGCAATTTCGTACCGCCTTACGAGTCCACCGTGACCTCGCGGCTCTGGCGCGACGGCGCCGTGATGCTGGGCAAGCTCAACAACGACGAATTCGCGATGGGCTCGTCGAACGAGACCTCGTGCTTCGGCCCGGTCGTCAATCCATGGCGGCGCGAGGGCTCCAACACCTCGCTGGTGCCGGGCGGCTCCTCCGGCGGCTCGGCGTCGGCGGTAGCGGCACTCCTTTGCATGGGCGCGACCGCAACCGATACTGGCGGCTCGATCCGTCAGCCGGCGGCGTTCACTGCGACTGTCGGCGTCAAGCCGACCTATGGCCGCTGTTCGCGCTGGGGGATCGTCGCCTTTGCGTCCTCGCTCGACCAGGCCGGGCCGATCGCGCGCAGCGTACGCGACGCCGCGATCCTGATGCGCTCAATGGCCGGTCACGATCCCAAGGACACGACTTCCGTGGATCGCGAAGTGCCGGATTACGAGGCCGCGATCGGAAAATCCGTCAGGGGCATGAAGATCGGCATTCCCAGGGAGTACCGTCTCGACGGCATGCCCTCCGAAATCGAAAAGCTCTGGGCGGAGGGCGCGGCCTGGCTGAAAGCCGCCGGCGCCGAACTGGTCGAGGTATCGTTGCCGCATACCAAGTACGCGCTGCCCGCCTATTACATCGTGGCACCTGCCGAGGCTTCGTCGAACCTCGCGCGCTACGACGGCGTGCGCTATGGGCTGCGCGTGCCCGGCCGTAGCGTCGGCGAGATGTACGAGAATACCCGCGCCGAAGGTTTTGGCGCGGAGGTCCGCCGCCGCGTCATGATCGGCACCTATGTGCTTTCGGCGGGCTATTACGATGCCTATTATCTGCGGGCGCAAAAAGTCCGCACCTTGATCAAGAAGGACTTTGAGGATTGCTTTGCGAAGGGCGTCAACGCGATCCTCACCCCGGCG
>JBJMTR010000423.1:0-9270 GCA_045811565.1 Bradyrhizobium sp. | reverse complement strand
GTTCGGCGCGACGCTCAATCCCTGGGATACTTCGCGCTCCGCGGCAGGCTCCTCCGGCGGCGCGGCGGTGGCGCTGGCCACCGGCATGGCCTGGCTCGCGCACGGTTCCGACATGGGCGGCTCGCTGCGCAATCCCGCGAGCTTCTGCGGCATCGTGGGCTTAAGGCCGAGCATCGGCCGCGTCGCGCACACGCCCATTGCCGCGGTCGACCGCAATCTCGGCGTACAGGGCCCGATGGCGCGCAACGTCGAAGACCTTGCGCTGCTGCTCGACGCCATGAGCGGCGAACATCCGGCCGACCCGCTGTCGTTGCCGGTGCCGCCGACGTCGTTCCTGTCAGCCGCGCGTTCCGGCAAGAAGCCGAAGCGCATCGCTTATTCGCCTGATCTCGGCATCACGCCGGTCGATCCGGAAGTGGCCGCCATCACCCGCAAGGCGGCGGAACGGTTTGCGGAGCTGGGTGCCATCGTCGAGGAAGCGCATCCCGATCTGCGCGAGGCTCATGAATGCTTCCACGTGCTGCGCGCGTTCGATTTCGCGATCAGCAAAGCGGCACTGTTGCGCAGCAAGCGCGACCTGCTCAAGCCTGAGGTGATCTGGAATATCGAGGAAGGCCTCAAGCTGACCGTCGAACAGATCGAGCGCGCCGAAGCGCAGCGCGTCGCCATCACTGCGCGCACCGTCGAATTTTTCGAGAGCTACGACCTGCTGCTGTCGCCGGCCACCATCGTCGCGCCGTTCCCGGTCGAAAATCGCTATGTCGCCGAGTGCGCCGGCAAGAAATTCGATAATTACGTCGAATGGCTTGGCATCGTCTATGCGATCACGTTAGCGTGTTGTCCCGCGCTGTCGTTACCGTGTGGATTTACGGCGTCCGGCCTGCCGGTCGGGCTGCAGATGGTGACGGCGCCACGCGGCGAAGCGCAACTTCTTGCCGGCGCAAAAGCTCTGGAGGATATTTTGGGCGTGCGCGGCACGACGCCGATCAATCCTCGAGCGCCGAAGTAACGTTCCGCTCATGGTGAGGAGCGCGTTTTCGCGTTCCCCAGGACGAGGTTGATGAAGCTTGCGATCGAAGTAATCGAGGGATACTTAGCCCTGAAGCAGGGCAGATCGGTTGCGGAGACCAGATATGACCAGCCAAGCCGTAAACCCCGCGGGCGATCGTCTTGACATTCACGACGTCGAAAGGCGGATCAGGGCGATCTTTATCGGATCGGTCGGCAATCTCGTCGAATGGTATGATTTCTACGCCTACACCGCATTCGCGCTGTATTTCGCGCCCGCCTTCTTCCCGCATGACGATCCGGTGGTGCAGCAGCTCAACGCTGCGGTGCTGTTCGCCGCCACTTTCCTGATGCGTCCGCTGGGCGGCTGGCTGTTCGGCTTTATCGCCGACCGCTACGGCCGACGGCTGTCGCTGACGGTATCCGTCGTCTGCATGTGCTTCGGCTCGCTGATCATCGCGGTGACGCCGACCTACGCCTCGATCGGTTTGGCAGCCCCGGCAATCCTGGCACTGGCGCGCATCATCGAGGGTCTAAGCCTTGGCGGCGAGTACGGCGCGAGCGCGACCTATCTCAGCGAGGTCGCCGACCCCAAACGTCGCGGCTTCTATTCGAGCTTCCAGTACGTCACTTTAATCGGCGGCCAGCTCACCGCGATCATCGTGCTGCTTCTGTTGCAGAAGGTATTTCTGACGCCGGAGGAACTGAAGGCCTGGGGCTGGCGGATTCCGTTCGTGATCGGAGCCCTGCTCGCGGTTGTCGCTGCGGTGATGCGGCGCAGCCTGCATGAGACGGACGCTTTCGTCGAAGCCAAGAAGGTCAGCAAGCCGACCGGTTCGATCGGCGGCCTCCTGAAATATCCGCGCGAACTGCTGCTCGTCGTCGGCCTCACCGCCGGCGGCACCGCGGCGTTCTACACCTTCACTACCTACATGCAAACTTTTGTGAAACTGTCGGTCGGATTGACCGAAGACCAGACCACGTTCGTGATCTTCGGCTCGCTGATCTTTGCCACGGTGCTGCAACCGCTCTACGGCGCGCTGTCCGACAGCATCGGCCGCAAGCCGCTCCTGATCTTTTTTGGCGTGGTCGGCACGCTGACAACGGTACCGATCCTGACCACGTTGAAGGCGACCCACTCGCCCTTCATCGCCTTCCTCTTGATCTGCGCCGCCTGGATTTTCGTCGCCGGCTACACCTCGATCAACGCGATCGTGAAGGCCGAATTGTTTCCGACCAACGTCCGCGCGCTCGGCGTCGGCCTGCCCTATGCGATCACGGTCTCCGTGTTCGGCGGCACCGCGCCCGCGGTGGCGCTATACTTCAAGAGCATCGGCCACGAGAATTGGTTCTATTATTACCTGAGCGGCATGATCTTTCTCTCGCTGATCATCTATGCGACGATGCGCGACACCAAGCATGAATCGGCGATGCATCGCCACGCATGACTGGTCCAGACATGACCGACGACCGTGAGCCGCCACCGGAGAGCAAGGTTGCTCATTTCGAGCAGAGCGAGAAATTCGGGTGAGGGGCTCAGGTCTATCAATGGAGCAAGACCCCTCACCTGGCGCTTCGCGCCGACCTCTCCTTGTCGGAGAGCTGAGGACCGCCACCATGGAGGGTTATCGTGCCGAACGAACACTTCCGATTCACGGGCTCGGAGGGCCATCAACTCGCCGCCGCGCTGGATACGCCTGACGGCGAAATCAAGGCTAATGCGCTGTTTGCGCATTGCTTCACCTGCGGGAAGGATGTGCTGGCGGCGAAGCGGATCGCGGTCGCGCTGGCGGCCAAAGGCGTTGCGGTGCTGCGGTTCGATTTCACCGGACTTGGATCGAGCGAAGGCGATTTTGCCAATTCGACATTCTCGTCGAACGTCGCCGATCTCGTGCGGGCCGCCGACCATATGCGCGAAACCCGAAAGGCGCCGGCGCTCCTGATCGGCCACAGCCTCGGCGGCGCCGCGATCCTGGCCGCCGCTTCTCACATTCCGGAGGCCAAGGCCGTCGTCACCATCGCCGCACCGTCCGACCCCACCCATGTCACCCATCTCTTCAAGGATCGCATCGAGTACATCCGCCAGCATGGCGAGGTCGAGGTTTCGCTCGCCGGCCGTCCGTTCCGCATCAAGCGTGAATTTATCGACGATATCGCCGAACACAGGCTGATGGAGCAGCTCCCGAAGCTGCACAGGGCGCTGTTGATCATGCATTCACCCACCGACGACATCGTCGGGATCGACAATGCGACCCGCATTTTCGTAGCTGCCAGGCATCCCAAGAGTTTTGTCTCGCTCGCCGACGCCGATCATCTCCTGAGCGGTAAACGCGACGCGACCTACGCCGCCGATGTCATCGCCGCCTGGGCCGAGCGCTACCTCCAACCCGCTGTCATTGAGCCTGCGATCGAACTCGCCGAAGCGCCGCGCAAT
This sequence comes from Bradyrhizobium sp., assembly GCA_045811565.1. GTDB lineage: Bacteria > Pseudomonadota > Alphaproteobacteria > Rhizobiales > Xanthobacteraceae > Bradyrhizobium. The sequence continues at coordinate 5,828 of JBJMTR010000423.1, read as the reverse complement.
GTCGTCGTGCGCGAAACGCGCAACGGAACCTTCCAGCAGACCGTCACCATCGGACCCCACAAGATGCTGGCCGATGAGCCGGTCGCGGCCGGCGGTCAGGACAGTGGCCCCGGTCCTTATGATTTCGTGCTGGCGGGGTTAGGCGCCTGCACCTCGATGACGATGCGCATGTATGCCGACCGCAAGGCCCTGCCTCTGGAGCGAGTCACGGTGACGCTGAGGCACAGCAAGATCCACGCGAAGGATTGCGCTGAATGCGAAACCCGCGATGGTATGCTCGACCAGATCGACCGGGTGATATCAATGGATGGCGCGCTCGACGCGGATCAGCGCAAGCGGCTGATGGAAATCGCCGATAAGTGTCCGGTACACCGCAGCCTCACCTCGGAGGTGCGGATCCTGACGAAAGCCGCGGACTGATCCTGGAGCGTGATCACTGCTCTAAGCAGTCGCCAGCGGGCGAACGCGAAGCGCACCGCGCAGGCCCGCGGCCGTGCCCACCATTATTCCGGCCATGGCAAGGAACGACGGCAGCGCCAGCGTGGAGAGCCCCGTCAGCCCTTGCCCAATCGAGCAGCCAAACGCCATCACGCCGCCCGCACCCATCAACGCCGCGCCACCGGCCGAACGCAGCATATGGCGCGGCGATTGATAGCCCTCCAGATGAAAGCGGCCGGTCGCGAGCGCCGTCACCAGGCTACCCGCGAACACGCCACCGACGGTCGCGATACCGAAATTCAGTGTCGATCCCGTCGACAGCATCACATATTGCAGCGCGTCCGCGATCGGTGCGATGAAAGTGAGCGACGTCACCGGCGTCGGATTGAAATCGTCGGCGCCGAGATAACCGGTCGCGAACCAACCGGCCGCAACCAGAACGCCAACGATAAGACCGGCGGCGATCTGGCCACCTGATTTTCGAAACGGCGCGTGTGCAAAGGCAAAGATGATCAGCGCGGCACTGATGATCGAGGCTGCGAACATTCGCGCCGATATCTCGCCGAGGCCGGTGGCCGACAGCAGCGCGGGCATCGAAGGCAGCGTCGCTGTTGTCTGCGACACCTGCACCGTCGCAATGCGCGCTGGCGCAATCAGCCCCTTCAATGTCATCTCAGCAAAAATGCCGAGCACGATCACCACGACGAAGGAGCGGAGATTGCCGCGGCCGAGTAGCACCAGCGCGCGCGAGCCGCAGCCGTTCGACAGCACCATGCCATAGCCGAACAACAGTCCGCCGAAAAACATCACCGGCACCGAAAACGACGGCTGCAGATAGATCGATTTTCCGAGATCGGCGAGACCCGCCGCCGCGAGAAGCTGGGAGGTGGCGATCGCAACCCCGATCGCCAGCGCATAGGTGCGGACCAGGCGGCCATCGCCTTCGGCCCACCAGCCGCGGAGGCTGCTCATCAGGCAAAAGCCGCTGAGCAGCCCGACGGCGCCATAGATCAGGCCGATCACGAGGCCGGAGAGCACGACGATGTTGACAGCGGAATCCATGGTTCGTTTTCCAGACGTTTGCGTGCAAGCGAAGCGAAGCAATCCAGGAATATCTACGCGCGAACAGTCTGGATTGCTTCGTCGGTTCGCTCCTTGCAATGACGGTGTAAACAATTACGGCCGCAGGATCACGCGATCGCGCGAGGAACCCGCGACCGCGATGAAGGCAGCCTTGGCCCGCTCCAGCGGATAGATCGCGCGAGACCTGATCGGAAACGGTCGTAGATGTCCGGTTGCAAAACCGGAACCCAATTCCCTGAGCACCGCCCCGGTCGCGATCGATGACAGCCCAAGCGTATCGATGCCCACATAGGTATGCTGTCCCCGGTAGAATTCCAGGATGTTGAACTGCACGATCCGGTCGACCGCGGCGATCAATATCTGGCGCCCGCGCAGCGCCAGCGATTTATGCGCGGCCTGGAAATAGGGATCGCCGACGGTGTTGAATACGATGTCGGCGCCCTTGCCACCGGTCAACTCGCGAACCCGCGTCGCGACATCTGTTGCCGAGGCATCGATGACCTCAACGCTCGAATTCGCGTGGCCCTCATATGGCTCGTTCTTGCGCACCACGCCGATGACGCGCGCGCTGCGCCAGGTCGCGATCTGCACCGCAGCCTGACCGACCTTGCCGTTGACGCCCAGCACCAGCACGGTTTCGTCTTGCTTCGGCAGCCCGGCGCGGCGCAAACCTTCCATAGCGGTGACGAAGGGAACGCCGATGCCGGCGGCCTCCTCCCACGTGACCGCTGGCGGCTTATCCACCACGGCCTCGACCTCGACCGCGAGATGCGTGGCGTGGGTGCCGTCGCGGCGGATGCCGAGATCGCCGGACGAGCCGAACACCTCGCGCCCCGTCCACCCCGCGGGACCGTCGATCACGACGCCCGCATAGTCGCGTCCGGGCGTGCGTGGAAATGCCGCGTAGGGCATCAGCCCGGTGGCGGCCTTCACGTCGGACGGATTGACCGCCGCCGCCTTTACCTCGACCAGCAGTTCGTTGGCACCGCGCGACAACGCGCGCGTCTCGACGGCGGGCGCGAGCGAAGCGGCATCGGCCGCCTTCGCCGGCAGGCGCACGCAACGCGCCTCGACCGTGGCAGGCCGGTCATCTGGCTTCTGGGCAACCGGCATTAAGGCTGTTCCTGGTCTCTCATGTGACGGCGCTTCATGAGGGCAGGAGTTACCCTTTCGGCCGCTTGTCGTAAACACGTTTCGCCTTGCCGAGCGAGCGTTCCAGCGTCTCGGGGGCGACGGCCCTGACGCGCGCGGTGATGCCTATGGTGTTCTTGATGAAGGTTGCGACTTTTTCGGCGTGGGCCGTCAGCCCACTGCCGTCCCAGCTGTCGGGGCGCGCCTCGGCCAGCACGGTCATCTCGTCCATGCGGCCCTCGCGCGTCAGCTCGATGATGAAATGACCGCCGCACCAGTCGGTCGCGAGCAAGGCTTCCTCGATCTGGGTCGGAAACACGTTGACGCCGCGCAGGATGATCATGTCGTCGGAGCGCCCGGTGACCTTCTCCATGCGCCGCATCCCCGGCCGCGCCGTGCCCGGCAACAGCCGCGTCAGATCGCGGGTGCGGTAGCGAATGATCGGAAAGGCCTCCTTGGTCAGCGAGGTAAAAACCAGCTCGCCCTTTTCACCGTCGGGCAGCACCTTGCCGGTCTCGGGTTCGATCACCTCGGGATAGAAGTGATCCTCCCAGATATGCAGACCGTCCTTGGTCTCGATGCATTCCTGCGCGACGCCGGGGCCGATCACTTCGGAGAGGCCATAAATATCGGTCGCGTCCATGTCGAACGCCGCTTCGATCTCGGCGCGCATCGCATTGGTCCAGGGCTCGGCGCCAAAAATGCCGATCTTCAGCGACGTTCGGCGCGGATCCAGCCCCCGGCGTTTGAATTCATCCAATATAGCGAGCATGTAGCTCGGCGTCACCGTGATGATGTCCGGCTTGAAATCATCGATCAGCTGCACCTGCCGCTCCGTCATGCCGCCGGATATCGGCACTACCGTGCAGCCTAGTCGCTCCGCGCCGTAGTGCACGCCAAGGCCGCCGGTGAACAGGCCATAACCGTACGCATTATGGATGATCATGCCGCTTCGGCCGCCTGCGGCGCGGAGCGAGCGCGCCATCACCTCTGACCATAGGTCGATGTCGGCCCTGGTATAGCCGACCACGATCGGCCTGCCGGTCGTGCCCGAAGAAGCGTGGACGCGGACGAGTTTCTCGTGCGGCACCGCGAACATGTTGAAGGGGTAATTGTCGCGCAGGTCGGTCTTGACGGTGAACGGGAACTTGGCGAGGTCGGATAGCTCTCTGAAATCGGACGGATGAACGCCGGCGCTGTCGAAGGCCTTTTTGTAATGCGCGACATTTTCATAGGCGTGCGCCAGCGACCATGCGAGGCGCTTGCTTTGCAACGCCATGAGCTCGTCGCGCGAGGCGCGCTCGGCCTCATCCATCTCCGCGCTGTAACCACTTCCGCTGGATTTGAGCTTCGTCGTGGCCATGGCGCGCTCCCCTATGCTCTATTCTTGTTTGGTATCGGCATCCATTATTGGCAGCCATGTCCCGCCGATCGTGCGGGAATGGCCGCGAAACTCGGCGATCACGACGTCACCGACTGTGACGCGCACGTCATAAATTCCGGACCGCCCGTTCCGCGAAATCTCGCCAGCGGTCGCGACCAGGAGGTCGCCGAGCTTGCCCGGTTTGATGAAGGTGATGTCGCCCTGGGCGGCGACGGTGCGCTCGTTACGGGTGTTGCAGGCAAACGCGAAGGCGGAATCGGCCAGCGTGAAAATGAAGCCGCCATGGGCGATGCGCTGGCCGTTGACCATGTTCGGCTTGACGGTCATCGTCAGCGTCGCCTGGCCGGGCTTGACGTCGACAATCTCCATGCCGAGGCCTTGGCTCGCGTCATCCTCCTTCCACATTGCCTCCGCGCAGGCGCGCGCCAGATCGTCCGGGGAAAGCGTGGCCTTGACGTTCACTTCGGCCTCCGTGTTCTCAGGCTTGTTGAGGCAAGCCTTTTTTGTACATCACACGTGGTCGTAATCGACCACGACCCTTTCCGAGCACGGCCGTGCCTGGCAGGTGAGGATGAACCCCGCCTTCAGCTCCCACGGCTCCAGCGAATAGTTCACTTCCATCTGCGCCTCCCCCTCGACGAGCTTGGCGCGGCAGGTCGAGCACATGCCGCCCTTGCAGGCGAAGGGCAGATCCATGCCTGCGCGCAAGGCAGCATCGAGGATCGCCTCCCCTTCCACAACCGGCACCTCGCGGCGCTTGCCGTCGATGATCAGCGCTGCCACCGCCTTGGGTGGCGCCCCTGGTGCCACAGCCTTCTTTGCGCGCGGCCTGCCGCCGAACTCGGAGACAAAGCGCTCGACATGGATGCGGTCATCGGCGATGCCGGTCTCGCGGCAGGTCGCCTCGATGTCCTCGCTCATGCCGGTGGGACCACAGATGAAGACGTGGTCGACGCTGGCTGCCGGCACCATCGAGCGCAACAGCACCCTCACCTTCTCGCGGTCGAGCCGGCCGTGCAGGATCGGGATGTCCTGCTCCTCGCCGGAGATGACGTGGAATAGCGAGAACCGCTGCAGGAACCGATCTTTCAATTCCTCCAGCTCTTCGAGAAACAACATGCCGCCGGTCGAACGGTTGCCATAAAACAAGAAAAACTGGCTGTTCGGCTCGCGCGCCAGCACACCCTTCGCGATCGACAGGATCGGCGTGATGCCGGAGCCGGCAGCAAAGCCGACATAGAGGCGCGCTTCTTGTGGCGCTGCCGCGATGCCGAAGCGGCCGGTCGGTGTCATCACGTCGAGTTCGTCGCCGGCTTTCAGTTCGTCGGCGGCCCAGTTGGAGAACGCGCCGCCATCGATCTTTTTTACGGCGATACGCAATTCGCCATCGTCCGGGCCGGAGCAGATCGAATAGGAACGGCGGACCTCCTCGCCGTCCATCGTGGTGCGCAGCGTGAGATACTGCCCGGGGGCAAAGCTGTAGTCGCTCTCAAGCTCTTTCGGGATCGCAAACGCGAGCGACACCGCGTCCGCCGTTTCGCGGCGCAGGTCGCTGACGGCGAGACGATGGAAACGCGGCGCATGGGACATCACTCCCTCCCCACCATCATTGTGAGAAGCGTAGCGAGGAAATCCGCTCTTCCCTTGCAGCGGCAAGGATTGCTTCGCTTCGCTCGCAAAGACGGGCATAGTTGCGATCTCAGTGACACTTGAAGTAATCGAACGGCTCGCGACAGCTCCTGCAGCGCCACAGCGCCTTGCAGGAGGTCGAGCCGAATTCGGAAAGCCGCTC
>JBJMTR010000422.1:0-2577 GCA_045811565.1 Bradyrhizobium sp. | reverse complement strand
CACGCACCGTGTCGGAATTCCCATTGATCTGGCGATGGCTCCTGCAACTGACGACCGATCCGGTCGCGCGTCATACCCAGCTCGATACCGCGTGGAAGCTCGCGCTCGTCATCGCCTGTGCGCTCGCGGCGGAATGGATCGTTCGGCGCGCGATGCGTGGCCCGCTGGCAGCGGTTGAGCGTTATCTGCCGGCCCGCGCCCGTCAACGCAGCGATCTTCAGCCGGTGTCGGCTTCAAGCGAAGCGACACCGATCGCCGACGCCCGCGAACTGCGTCGTTGGCATGCGAGCCTGGTCTATGCCTGGCAGCTGGGCTTGCGGCTTCCGTTCGTCCTGACCCGACTGGTTCTGGACCTGTTGCCGGTTATCTGCTTTGCGGCAATCGGCAATCTGCTGCTTGCGACCGACATTGGCGGGGAAGCCACGCCACGCGTGGTGATCCTGGCGCTGGTAAACGCCTACGTACTCTGCCGAGCTATCCTGTGTGTGACCGCTGCAGTCATTTCGCCGCCGACAAGCCAGCCGAGCCTTTTCGTGATCCGTGACGAAACCGCCGCCTATATTGACGTGTGGTGGAAGCGCATCGTCGTCTTGACGGTGTTCGGCATAGCACTCGCCAACATCGCTCTGCTCCTCGGCCTCTACCGCCCGGCCTACGTGGCGGTCGTGAGGCTTGTAATGCTGATGGTCCACCTGTTCCTCGTCGTTATCATCCTGCAATGCCGCCGTCGCGTCACCGATTTCATCCGCGCGCCCGAGGCTGAGCGCGGATATCTCGCCACCGTGAGAAATCGGCTTGCGGATATCTGGCACATTCCCGCGATTATCCTCAACATGGCGCTGTGGGCGGTTTGGGCCTTGCAGGTGCAAAACGGCTATATGCTGCTGCTGCGATATTTCCTGACCACGATCGCCGTGCTGGCCATCGCCCGGCTGCTCTCGATCGCGATGATGACAGCGCTTGATCGCATTTTCCGGATCAGCCCCGATTTCGTCAGGCAATTTCCCGGCCTGGAGGCGCGCGCCAATCGCTATTTTCCCGCGCTGCGAACGACGGTCTCCGGCCTGATCGCTGTCATCACGACGATAGCTCTGCTCGAAGTCTGGGGGGTCGATGCGGCGGCGTGGTTTTCCAGCGGCCAGATCGGGGCCCGCCTGGTCTCTGCGCTGGTCACGATCGCCATTGCCGGGCTCATTGCCCTCGCCATATGGGAAGCGAGTAATGCAGGCATCGAGCAGCACCTTGTGCGGCTGTCGCGCGAAGGACGCTATGGCCGCGCCGCACGCTTGCGAACCTTCCTGCCGATGCTGCGAACCACGTTGCTGGCGATCATTGTCACGGTCGTTGCGCTGACCGCGCTCAGCGAGCTTGGCGTCAATATCGCCCCGCTTCTGGCAGGCGCCGGGATCGTCGGCATCGCGATTGGCTTCGGCTCGCAGAAACTGGTGCAGGACCTCATCACCGGTCTGTTCCTGCTTTTGGAGAACGCGATGCAGGTCGGCGACAGCGTCACGGTTTCCGGATTGTCGGGGGTGGTCGAGCACCTCTCGATCCGCACCATCCGTCTGCGCGCGGGCGACGGCTCAGTCCACATCGTCCCATTCAGCTCGGTGACCAGCGTCACCAACACCAACCGGGGCATCGGCAACGCCGCAGTCAGTGTCAATGTCGCTTACAAGGAGGATACCGACCGCGTCGGGGCTGTCTTGAAGGAAATCTCGGCAGAGATGCGCGCGGATTCCAAGTTCAAGCCGATGATCCGCGCCGATCTCGACGTTTGGGGTGTCGACAAGGTGGACGCCTCGATGGCCACCATCGTCGGCCAGATCGAATGTACCGATTCCGGGCGCTGGCCGGTGCAGCGTGAATTCTATCGGCGCATGAAGCGGCGCTTCCAGGATCTGGGCATCGAGATCGCCCGGCCCTCCCAAACCACCGTGGTCCTGCAGAACCTGTCGACGCAAAAGCCGGATGCTCCAGCGGCCGAAGCGGCCGGCGATCTGCGGCAACGCGCGTCGGCGATCGGACCGCGCAACTGACCGCAGCTTACGCTGGATACCGTCGCCGATCATCCGGCGGCAGTCAGTGAGCGCCGCCCCGGCAGCCACGCCCTGTATCCTTCCGCACCGAGCCTCTTCATCACCTCATCCAGATGCGCGCGATCGCGGGTTTCGATCACGAGTTCAAGCAAGGTGCCCTTGGCCGGCAGGTCGGAAAACGTGCGCTGATGCGAGACTTCGATGATGTTGGCGCCGGCTTCGGCAAGCAACGCCGATACGGCGGCCAGCTGCCCTGGCCGATCGACGATGTCGATCGCCAGTTGCGTCAGCCGTCCCTCGCGCGCAAGCTCGCGGGTCAGGACCGAGGCGATCAACCGGGTATCGATGTTTCCTCCGGTCAGAACCAGGCCGACATTGCGGCCAGCGAAGCGTTCGGGCGCGGCCAGCACCGCCGCCAGGCCCGCCGCGCCGGCGCCTTCGACCACCGTCTTTTCGATAGCGATCAGCGTCGCCAGGGCACGCTCGATCTGATCTTCGGTGACCAGAATGATGTCATCGACCAGACGGCGGATGATTT
>JBJMTR010000421.1:0-7814 GCA_045811565.1 Bradyrhizobium sp. | reverse complement strand
TTGTCGTAGCGCACCACGAGGGAATCGACGTCGGTGACCGGCAGCGCGAAGCCGGCGCGTTGCAGCAACCCGCCAACGTCGCGCAGATCGGCAAACGGCGCGACGCGCGGCGATACCCCGCCTTCGCATTCGGCTTCCGCCGCAGCAAAGCATTGCCGCAACTCTGTCAGAGTATCGCCCCCGATCATCGCCGCCAGCAACAGCCCGTCAGGCTTCAGCGCGCGGCGGATTTGCGCCAGCACGCCGGGCAGATCGTTGACGAATTGAAAGGCCAGCGCAGAGACGGCGAGGTCGAGCGATTCCGGCTGCAGCGGAAGGATTTCGCAATCGTCAAGCCCAACATAGGCGATCGAGTTGAAGCGACCGCGCAACATTTCATCAAGTGCCGTACCGGGCGTCCAGATGTCGGCGGCATCGCAAAAATCCCGCGTCACCGCCTGCAACCGCTCGGCCAGATCTTCGGCGACACGCTCGAGCAGGAACGTGACGGGCTCGCCGCGCCGCGCGCGGTCCAGCCGCGCGCGCAATAGCGCGCGGTCGAACAGGATCGGTGTGGCATTCGAGTTCGCAGCCATCCCGGTTGTTACGCCGTGGACGGGCTACCTGGCAATCCAGTGCTTGAGTGCCGATACCTCCGGCGCTAGCCTTGCTCCAATGGGCGCCGAGGCATCACAACCACGCTCCATCACTGGCCATCTGCGCGGCGCGCTGAGCGCGTGCCGCGGCGTGTGGACGCATGCCGCGCGACTGGCGCTCGACATCGCGCTGCCGACGCTGTGCGTTTCCTGCCGCGAGCCGGTCGACGGCGAGGGCGTCTGCGCCGAATGCTGGGGCAAATTGTCGTTCATCGCGCCGCCATTTTGTCCGCGGCTCGGCATTCCCTTCATCTACGATCCCGGGCCTGAATTGTTGTCGATGGAAGCGATCGCCAATCCGCCGGCTTACAGCCGCGCCCGCGCTGCCGTGCGTTACGACGATGTCGCGCGCACACTGGTTCATGCGCTGAAATACCAGGACCGCACCGACCTCGCGCCGGCGATGGGGCGCTGGATGGCGCGGGCCGGTAAGGATCTGCTTGGCGGAGCCGACGTGCTGGTTCCGGTTCCGCTGCACTGGCAGCGCGGCTGGAGCCGCCGCTACAACCAGTCCGGTGCGCTCGCGCGCATTATTGCCCGGCAGAGCGGCGTTAAACTGGCTTCCGAGGCGCTCCGGCGCGTTCGGGCAACTGAGCAGCAGATCGGCCTGTCGCGGGCGCAGCGCGCCAGCAATGTACAGGGCGCGTTCAAGGTCGCACCCGACCGCAGCGCCGATGTCGCCGGCCGCCGTGTGGTCCTGATCGACGACGTCCTGACGTCCGGCGCGACCGCGGATGCCTGCGCACGGGCACTGTTGCGCGCCAAAGCCGCGCAGGTCGACGTGCTGGTGTTTGCCCGGGTTGTCGATACGCATAAAGCTCCCATATAATCGGCAACAATCGAACAGCAGAGCAAGCCATGAACGCTGCCATTGAAATCTATACCCGCCCGGGCTGCGGCTATTGTACCGCGGCCAAATCGCTGCTGACGCGCAAGAAAGCCGCTTTCACCGAGCTCAATGTCGCGGCCGACCCGACCTATCGCGAGCAAATGTATCACCGCGCCGGTGCCGGCTCGACTTTCCCGCAGATTTTCGTCGGCAGGACCCACATCGGCGGCTGCGACGAGCTTTACGCGCTCGATCGCGAGGGCAAGCTCGACGGGTTATTGGCAAGCGAAGGCGCGAGCTCATGAGCGCTGACAATACTTTCACCGCCGCCATGGTGCAGATGCGCACCGGGCTGTTGCCGGAGCCAAGCCTCGAGCAAGCCACAAAGCTGATCCGCGAGGCCGCAGCGCAAGGCGCGGACTATGTGCTTACCCCCGAGGTGAGCAACATGATGCAGCTGAACCGCAAGGCGCTGTTCGAATATCTGGCTACTGAGGAAAACGACAAGTCGCTAAGAGCTTATCGCACGCTCGCGGCAGAATTGAAGATCCATCTCCATATCGGCTCGCTGGCGCTGCGCTTTTCGCCGGAGAAGGCCGTCAACCGTTCGTTCCTGATCGGGCCTGACGGCAACGTGCTCGCCAGCTACGACAAGATCCACATGTTCGACATCGATCTGTCCGGCGGCGAAAGCTATCGCGAATCCGCGAACTATCAGCCGGGCGAAACCGCCGTGATATCGGACCTGCCGTGGGGCCGCATTGGCCTCACCATCTGCTACGACGTGCGCTTCCCGGCGCTCTATCGCGCACTCGCCGAAAGCGGCGCATCGTTCCTCACCGTGCCCTCGGCTTTCACCCGCAAGACCGGCGAAGCACACTGGCATACGCTGCTCCGTGCCCGCGCCATCGAAACCGGCTGCTTCGTGTTCGCGGCGGCACAGGCCGGCCTGCACGAAAACAAGCGCGAGACCTTTGGCCATTCACTGATCGTCGATCCCTGGGGCGAGGTGATCGCCGAAGGCGGTGTTGAGCCCGGCATTTTCCTGGCGAAGATCGATCCCTCGCGGGTCGAGACCGCGCGCAGGGCCGTGCCGTCGCTGCAGCACGGAAGGCGCTTCAGCGTCGCGGACCCCAAGGCTGGTCCCGAGCACCTGCACCTGGTCAGGGGATCGGCATGATCCGCTACAACCTGCGCTGCGAACGCGACCACGCATTCGAAAGCTGGTTCCAAAGTTCATCGGCCTACGAATCCCAGGTCAGGCGCAAGCTCGTGACCTGTCCGGTCTGCGGTTCGGTTGGGATCGAAAAGGCCATCATGGCCCCTCGGATCGTGGGCAAGAAAGGCCGCGAAAAGCTGCCCGCGCCGGCTGCGCCAGCCGACGCGACGCAAAGCGAATCGACCCCGCTGTTGATGGCACAGGAGCGCGAGTTGCGCGCCAAGCTCAAGGAATTGCGCGATCACATCGTGAAGAACGCCGATAATGTCGGCGAGCGCTTCCCCAACGAGGCGCGCAAGATGCATTATGGCGACATCGAGCACCGCCCGATCTACGGCGAGGCATCGCCGGACGAGGCACGCGCGCTGGTCGAGGAAGGCGTCGAGGTCTCGCCGCTCCCGGTGCTTCCGGAAGACCGCAACTGACGATTACGCCGCCACCAGCAGCACCACGCCAATGACGATCAGCACGATGCCCGAGAGCTCGCGCGCCGACAGCGGCTGCTTGAACGAGTAATATGCCACGCCCTGCGCAAACAGCACCTCGACCAGCGCCAGCGTGCGCACATTGGCCGCCGCCGTCAGCGCAAATGCCAGGAACCAGAATTGTGAGGCGAACGCGCCCATGAAGCCCGCGAACATCGAGGGCTTCCACAATCCAAGGATTTTCCTCAGCACGTCGGGGGCGCGAAACAGAAGATAGATCGTCAGCACCACCGTCTGCACGAACAGCCCGAACACCAGCGTGTAGGACGCCGCCGTCACGAAGGAGACGCCGGGCACGGTGATGATCGCGCCGCGAAAGCCGATCGCCGACAGCGCAAACGCCGCGGCAGCTACCAGGCCGATGATGGTCGGCTTCAACTCCGCGAAACTCTTTTTGCCGCCTGGCCGCAGCGCGGTGATGACCACGCCTATGGTCGCGATCAGGATCGCTATCACCTTCAGCACGGTCAGGTGATCGCCGAGGAACACGAAACCGAAGATCGCGGTCTGGATCGCCTCGGTCTTGAGATAGGCCGTCGTCACGACAAACGAGCGATCGTTCATCGCAAGCAGCATCAGCCCGGTCGCGATGATCTGGCTCAGCGATCCGAGCATCAGCCACGGCCAGAATGCGGCCGTCGGCCACGGCACATGGTTGCCAGTCACGGCCACCACGATCGCGAAAAAGATCACCGAGAACGGAAAACCGAACAGGAAGCGGATATTGGTCGCGCCCCACGTGCCAAGCGGCGCCGTCAACGACCGCTGCATCGCATTGCGCGCGACCTGCCCGAGCGCGGCGATGACGGTGAAGGGAATCCAGAGCGAGGCGATGCTGATCATTGGGGAGGCTTATGGGTCCCCGACGTTCGCAGCGACGACAGCGTGTGAAACTCCTGTCACACCGCCTCCGCCACCACCATGTAGTTCACGTCCATGTCCGACGAGATGCTCCATTTGTCGGCGAGCGGGTTGTAGATGACGCCTGCCTGCTCGGTGATGGTGAGGTTACCGTTCGCCAAATGATGCGCGAGTTCGTCGGGGGTAACGAACTTGCTCCATTGATGGGTGCCGCGCGGCAGCCAGCGCAGCACATATTCCGCGCCGACGATCGCGAGCGCAAAGCTCTTCCAGTTGCGGTTGAGGGTAGAGATCACCATCAGCCCGCCGGGCTTGAGCATCGCCGTGCAGCGCTTGAGGAAGGCGCCGACATCGGTGACATGTTCGATCACTTCCATCGTCAGCACGATGTCGAAACGTTCGCGCACATCCATTTCCTCGACGGTGGTGCAGCGATAGTCGATCGACAGATGCCCTTTGTCGGCATGCAGCTTTGCCGCGGCGACATTGCTGGCGGACGGATCGATCCCGATCACCTGGGCGCCTAACCGGGTGAACGGTTCGCACAACAGCCCGGCGCCACAGCCGATATCGAGGATGCGCAAGCCCGCGAGGCAATTCAGGCTTCTGACGTTGCGCTCGAACTTGCGGCAGGCGGCGTCGCGGATATAGGTCAGCCGCAGCGGATTGATCTTGTGCAGCGGCGCCATCCTGCCGCGGGGATCCCACCATTCGTCCGACAGTTTGGAGAATTTCGCGACCTCGGCGGGATCGACGGTGCTGCCCGGCGCGCCGGACAAGTTCGCAGAAGAATTTTGTTGCATGGCCATAATTTACGGGCCGACCGGTCGTGCGGTGATGGAATTGCGAAACGCCAGCGGCGAGGCAATGGTGCGGATGGTTTCCTTGCCCTCGCCGACGCCAAGGATGGTCACGTCGCCGTAGTTCATGATGCGGCCGAGAATGCTCTGGTTGACGTCGACACTCTCGACCTTGTCGAGGCTCATCTCGAAGGTGCGCCGCTTGATGAAGCCCGTCTTGTGGACAATCCTGAAATTAGTGACGTCGGTCTCGGTGGTCCAGCGGTGGAACCAGGCCTTGGCCGTCCAGTAGAGCGCAACGATCGCGACCACGGCGGACGCCGAAAGGCATAGCATGACGATGGTCTCGGTCATGGTCGAGCGCGACAGCAAGAGCAGAATCAGGGCCACGAGCCAAGCGGCGATCGCCGGCAAATAGAACATCCAGTGCGCATTGGTCGAATACAGCACCCTCTCGCCGGGCTGCAGGATTTCGTCGATATAACGCCCCATACAAACCGCCTCAGTTACCCCTGTGCCACAGCCTCCCGCGACCTTCCGCGGATGACAGGAACCCGCTTGCCCCCGGCCCCGCCGCTATGTATACGCGCGTTTCGGTCCCCGCGCTGCGGTTTTAAGCGCGGGTCACCTTAGTTATCCTCACAGGGAATGCACGCGTCGTCATGGGCCGCCTCGTGATGAAATTCGGCGGCACATCCGTCGCCAATATCGACCGTATCCGCAATGTCGCGCGCCATGTGAAGCGCGAGGTTGACGCCGGCCATGATGTCGCCGTCGTGGTATCGGCGATGGCCGGCAAGACCAATGAGCTGGTCGAATGGTGCCGCGAGGCCTCGCCGATGCATGACGCCCGCGAGTATGATGCCGTGGTGGCATCCGGCGAGCAGGTCACCTCCGGATTGCTGGCGATCGCCCTGCAGGCGATGGGCATCCAGGCGCGCTCCTGGCAGGGCTGGCAGATTCCGATTCGGACCTCGGACGCCCACGCCTCGGCGCGGATTCTCGAGATCGACGGTGCCGAGATCGTCAGCCGCTTCAAGGACCGCAAGGAGGTCGCCGTCATCGCCGGCTTCCAAGGCATCAATCCGCAGACAGGCCGGATCACCACGCTCGGCCGCGGCGGTTCCGACACCTCGGCCGTGGCAATCGCCGCCGCCCTTCATGCCGACCGCTGCGACATCTATACCGATGTCGACGGCGTTTACACGACCGACCCGCGGGTGGTGCCAAAAGCGCGCCGGCTCGATAAAATCGCCTTCGAGGACATGCTGGAACTGGCCTCCCAGGGCGCCAAGGTGCTGCAGGTGCGCTCGGTGGAACTCGGCATGGTGCACAACATGCCGGTGTTCGTGCGTTCCAGCTTCGACAAGCCGGAGGATATCGACCCGCACGATAGCCCGCCGGGCACGCTGATCTGCAGCGAGGAGGAAATCATGGAAAGCCACGTCGTCACCGGCATCGCCTTCTCCAAGGACGAAGCCCAGATTTCCGTGCGCCAGATCGAGGACAAGCCGGGCGTCGCCGCCGCGATCTTCGGGCCGCTTGCGGAAGCCAATATCAACGTCGACATGATCGTGCAGAACGTCTCCGAGGACGGCAAGACCACCGACCTGACCTTCACCGTCCCGGCCTCCGACTACACCCGCGCCCGCGACACCATCACCTCGGCCAAGGGCAAAATCGGTTATGCGCGGTTGGACAGCGCCACCGACGTCGCGAAGGTCTCGGTGATCGGCAGCGGCATGCGCAGCCATGCCGGCGTCGCGGCCCAGGCGTTCGCGGCGCTGGCATCGCGCAATATCAACATCCGCGCCATCACCACCTCCGAGATCAAGTTTTCGCTGCTGATTGACGCCGCCTATACGGAACTCGCGGTGCGCACGCTGCATACGCTCTACGGGCTCGATCAGGCTTAGAACAGTTTTTTCTGTTCCTGGTCTGGCGGGTGATCTGACCGCTGAACCGCCCATAGTATGGCGGATCATGCGCTTCGCTACCGCAGCATTCGGCTGACAGAGACGTTATTACCTCTGGCAGGCGTTTTGCTTGGCAAAACAAGCCTCGATTGGCTATACGGCCTGATGGGTGGACTGCCGCAAACTGTGCCACAGTTTTGGCGTTGCCGATTCGGCCGGGATGCAAGCTTGCGGCGGCGCCGAATGATTAAAATTGTTGGTTTTGTCGAGTTTTGCGCCAGCGGCCGGCCACCCGGCGTGCTGGTTTCACGGGGGAGGATGTCAGCACATGCGGAGCGCATCGGGAGGTCCCCGCGTCTTGTTGAGACGGCTCCGCGAAACCATGGCGGAGCAGGTCTCAGCCCAGGAGCGGCTGGACAAAATCGTGGTGCTGATCGCGGCCAACATGGTGGCCGAGGTCTGCTCGGTCTACGTGCTGCGCGTCGATAACACGCTCGAACTTTACGCAACCGAGGGTTTGAACCGCGACGCCGTGCATAGAACGGTTCTGAGCGCGCATGAGGGCCTCGTCGGCCTGGTCGCCAGCGAGGCGACGCCGCTCAATCTTAGCGACGCGCAAAGCCATCCCGCCTTCTCGTACCGCCCGGAAACCGGCGAAGAGATCTACCACTCCTTCCTCGGCGTGCCGATCCTGCGCGCCGGCAACACGCTCGGCGTGCTCGTGGTGCAGAACCGCGCCAAACGCACCTATGTCGAGGAAGAGGTCGAGGCGCTGCAGACCACCGCCATGGTGCTGGCGGAGATGATCGCCTCGGGCGAATTGTCGGCCCTGGCACAGCCCGGCGCCGAGCCGGCAGCGAGACATTCCCTGCACAAGACCGGGGCGGTGCTGTCCGACGGCATTGCGCTCGGCCATGTCGTGCTGCATGAACCGCGCGTTGTCATCATCAACTACATCGCCGAGGACCTGCCGAAGGAAATCAAGCGGCTGGACATGGCGCTGGCCAAATTGCGCGCCGACCTCGATCGCATGCTGGAGCGCGGCGACGTCGCCGACGGCGGCGAGCAC
>JBJMTR010000420.1:0-5042 GCA_045811565.1 Bradyrhizobium sp. | reverse complement strand
GTTCGGCGGCAGGTGCGAGCACTACTTCGGGCAGCAACGCCGCTGACGGCGAGGGATCGCCGGAAACCGGCAGCTCGGCGGCGACTTCGTCCGCGGGTGTTTCAGACGTGGTCTCGGCCGTGACCTCGACCGGAGGCGTCTCGGCGGAGACCGTCTCGACCACTTCCACCGGCGCCGGCTTCGGCGGCAATGGCGGGCGGCGGTCCATGCGGTAGCCGAGCGCGCGCAGGATCGAGGCGAAATCTTCGCCGGCCGATCCTGTCAGCGAGGTCATCGCCTGCGTCACCACAAAGCCGCGGCCATCGAACGCGCCGGCGGGCTTTTCGCCCGGCGAGCTTTCGCGCCAGGCCAAAGCGGGCCGGATCAGGTCAGCCAGACGCTCCAGAATATCGACGCGCACCGCGCGCTCGCCGCATTGGCGGTAACCCAGCACGCGATAGGCATCCCGCGGCAACGCCTTGTCGACCGGAAACGAGGTGCGGCCGGAGCTCGCCAGATGCTGCGCATTCGATAGCGCGGCCATGTCGACGTTGTCTTCTTTCTCGGCCCACAGCAGCGAAGCCAGCGCGCGCGCCGCGGGTTTCAACAGCGCCGGGAAATAGATGTGATAGGCGCCGAACCGCACGCCGTATTTGCGCAACGTGGCGCGCGACGGCTGATCGAGATCCTTCATCTCGGCCGAAATCCTGGCGCGCTCCAGCACGCCCAGCGCCTCGATCAGCTGGAACGCGATGCCGCGCGCGATGCCCGTGATGTCCTCGGCCTTGGCGAGGCCGAACAGCGGGCCCAACAGCTTTTCGATATGCGTCTTCAGCCACAGCTCGAGCCGCGTTTGCACGGCTTCACGCGCAGCGCCGGTCAGCCGCTCGTCGGAAATGATGCGGATGCGCGGATGCAGCGCATCGTCGGCCGCGACCAGCTTTGCCACGGCGTCGCCGGTCCAGCGGATGGTGCCGTCGGAGGTCAGCACGAATTGATCGTCGGGGGCTGCGCCCAGTTTTTCGGCACGCGCATCGATCTCGCGCGCCAGCACCTGCTGCGCCGCCGCC
The DNA here is from genome assembly GCA_045811565.1 of Bradyrhizobium sp. Taxonomy (GTDB): domain Bacteria; phylum Pseudomonadota; class Alphaproteobacteria; order Rhizobiales; family Xanthobacteraceae; genus Bradyrhizobium. The sequence continues at coordinate 3,993 of JBJMTR010000420.1, read as the reverse complement.
TGCAGCGCCTTGGCGTCGCTTCCGGCCTCCGCCGCGTCTGGCGCAAAGGTAAAACCGTCGAGCCGGCCGATCGCATGGCCCTCGACGATCACTTCGCCGGTCTTGCCGATTTCAGTATTCAAAACAGAGTTCTCCCGCAGGCGGCGCATCAATACACTGGTACGGCGGTCAACGAAACGCTCGGTGAGCCGTTCATGTAGCGCATCAGATAATTTATTTTCGATCTCCCGCGTCATCCCCTGCCAGTGATCGGGATCGGACAGCCAGTCCGGCCGGTTGGCGACGAAGGTCCAGGTGCGGATCTGCGCGATCCGGCCCGACAGCGTGTCGATATCGCCGTCGACGCGGTCGGCCTGGTCGACCTGGGCGCCAAACCAGGCGTCGGGAATCCGGCCCTTTTGCATCAGGAAACCGTATAGCGTGGTCACGAGCTCGGCATGCGCCGCCGGCGCGATCTTGCGATAATCCGGGATCTGGCAGGCGTCCCACAGCCGTTCCACGGCGGCTGCGCCATGCGCCATCTCGCGCACATCGCCATCGCGTGCCGCGTGATCGAGCACGCGCAGATCTTCGGCAATCGGCGCGCGCGTCAGCGCCTCATGGCCGGGCGCCAGCGCCAATGAGACCTGCAACGCGCCGAGCGAGGAAAAATCCAGCCTGGAATTGCGCCATTGCAGCATCTTCACGCTGTCGAACGTATGGTTCTGAAGCGCGTTCACCAGTTCCGGCTCGAACGGCGCGCAGCGCCCGGTGGTGCCGAAGGTGCCGTTCCGCGTCGCGCGCCCGGCGCGGCCGGCGATCTGCGCGAATTCGGCCGGCGTCAGCCGGCGGAACTGATAGCCGTCATATTTGCGGTCGGAGGCAAAGGCGACGTGATCGACGTCGAGATTGAGTCCCATGCCGACGGCGTCGGTGGCGACGAGATAATCGACATCGCCGTTCTGGAACATCGCGACCTGCGCGTTGCGCGTGCGCGGCGACAGCGAGCCCAAGACGACGGCCGCGCCGCCATGCTGGCGGCGGATCAATTCGGCGATGGCATAGACTTCGTCCGCCGAGAACGCGACGATCGCGGTGCGCCGCGGCTGCCGCGTGATCTTGCGGTCGCCGGCGAATTCAAGCTGCGACAGCCGCGGCCGCGTGACGATGGAGGCGCCCGGCAGCAAGCGCTCGATGATCGGCCGCATGGTGGCGGCCCCTAACAGCAATGTCTCGTCGCGGCCGCGGCGATGCAGGATGCGATCGGTGAAGACATGGCCGCGCTCGAGATCGGCCGCGATCTGGACTTCATCGACCGCGAGAAACGACACGTCGAGATCGCGCGGCATCGCCTCCACGGTCGACACCCAAAACCGCGGATTCTTCGGCTTGATCTTCTCCTCGCCGGTTATCAGCGCAACCGACTCGCTGCCGGCGCGCGCGGCGATCTTGTTGTAAACCTCGCGCGCCAACAGCCGCAGCGGCAGCCCGATCACGCCGGAGGAATGCGCCAGCATCCGCTCGATCGCGAGATGCGTCTTGCCGGTGTTGGTCGGCCCCAGCACGGCGGTGACGCCGGAGCCGGGAGCCCGTTCATTGGCGAACGTGGACGAATAGGAGAAAGCCATAATTTGCAGGTGTTTCTGACGTGGCGCGGTGCGCGTATTCCGCAAAAGTGGGCACCGGTTTTGCGATTGGAATACGCGCCCTTCAGGGGTTTAATGTTTCATATTGCGACGCTGACGCAGTCGCGGCTTAAGCTCTGGAACGAGTCTAGAACGAAACGCGCCCGAATCGCTGACTCCCGCCACTCCCGTTACGTTCACCGCAACATCTCGGGTGGGAACCTCGGAAGCGGCACTAGATCAAGTTTACTGTCCCCTCACAAGCGGCGGCTTTTCGTCAAATTTCTTAAGATCGACGCGAGGCCGGAGTCGAATCAGAACCGGGCAAGAGTCAAGCAAAGAGTCGAGGCAAACCCTCCATTGCCCTCACTGCGTCTTCGCCACCCGCGGCGGCGTCGCCGTCGTCACAAACTGCGTGGCCTCCAGCATCGCCGGACCGAATGGCGTCGGGATCGACAGGCGAAACGGCACCAGGATGCGGGTGCCGGCGATCGGCACGAAGGCGATTTCCATGTTGCGCTGGTTGGCGAGATATTTGACCACCGGGCGATCGGGAATATAGCCCGCCACCGGCGTGAAATAGATCGCGCACACCAAAGCGGGGCCGTGATAACCCTTCTCGGCTTTGACCGTTTCGATGCGCTTGTAATCCAGCTTGAGGTCATAGCGCATCCGGCCGTCAAAGATGCCGGCGCCGGTGCGGCAGCTATCGGGGCTCATCAAATCAGCGGTGCCCGGCACCCGCAGCATCGATCCCGTCATTGGATCGAACACGCCCTTGCGTTGCGTCTCGCTGACGGGAATGCGGTCGGCATCGACCGGCGGCTCCGGATCGATGGAAAATTCCTTGATGTTGCCGTTGGCGAGCCCAAGCCGAATGGTCTCGGACTTCTTCGCCGTCGCGGTGGTGGCGGTGTAGTTCGACGCGACCAGCGCGCCGTTGACGACGCGACCCTGCGAGGCGCCCGAGCCGGTGCCGCCGGAAAACGCCTTCATCAGCCCGGCCGTGCCGCCCTGGGCGGAGGCGGAAAACGCGTCGTCGCCGATTTCGATGGTCCAGCTTCCCTTGCCGACGGGAATGCCCGACAGCGTCGCCTCGTAATGCGCGTCGAGCCGCCCCTGCGCCGATACGGCCTGCGGCGCCAGCGAGAAGAATGCGCCGGCGCAGACAAGGCTCGCGAGCCTCAGGCAGGGCGAAATGGCATGGGATAGGGGCACTAAAGAACGGTCCTGCTGTCGGCGCGAGCTGATCATCATTTAGGAAGCAACATCCGGCAAACAACGCATATTTCGCAAAAGCTTATCCCGGGCTTGATCCGGGGTAGTTACCGGTTTGATGCGCAATACGCTAAAAATGGAAATCCGGTTCCGGAACCCTGATGTCGGCGGGGAATACGCCCTTTATATGGTCCCGATATGGTCCCCGAAGTGGCCTGGAACGGCGAAATAAACCGCGTCATTCCGGGCTCTTTCCATAGCGTTTTCGAGCGAAGCATGCCCTCGGACTTGATCCGGGATTGGCACCGGTTCGCGTTGAAGAAAACGCGTCAAGAATAAAGGATCAGAGCCCCGGGAACGAGGCTCTGAGCGCCTAAAACCTTGACGCTCCACCCGTCTGCCCCTATACGTCCGCGGTTCCTGGAAATGGACGCGAATTTGGACCCCCGCGCGGCGCGAGACGCGCTGCTTTGATCGCGGGATGGAAGAGGATTTTTTGCGATGTCCCGGCGCTGCGAACTGACGGCCAAGGGCCCCCAGGTGGGCCACAAGGTGAGCCACTCGAACATCAAGACCAAGCGGCGCTTCCTGCCGAACCTGTGCAACGTCACCTTCATGTCGGACGCACTCGGCCGCAACGTGCGCCTGCGCGTCTCGACCCATGCGCTGAAAAGCGTCGATCACAATGGCGGCCTCGATGCCTTCCTGCTGAAGTCCCGCGCCGACGTGCTCTCGCCAAAAGCGCTGGAGCTGAAGCGCGCGATTGAGAAGAAGCGCGCTGCGGGAGCGGTGGAGCAGAAGGCGAGCTAGGATTAGAGGCTAGGCTGAGAAAGCTAGGCTAGCTTAGCGATTGAGAGTTTTGAACGGCCGGGTCGAGACCAGGCCGTTTTTGCATTTCGTGAGGGACCTTGGGGATCGTTCGGCCACCTTAGAATGAATTTCGAATTCGGTTCAGCTTGATCAAACGACGGTCAGTCAGCAGATTTGGCGCAGCCGTACCGATCCGATCAAGAACTTCTGATACGCCATAAGGCCACTGCCTAGCATCGTCCGTCAGAATGGCGTGAAGAAGAGCAAGCGTTTGTTCGGGAAATTCATCGACCAAATTGTGCTTGTTTCGTCTGAGAGCTGGGAGGTTGATGAAGTCTTGGTCGATCGGGCCAAGTAGAGG
>JBJMTR010000419.1:0-3698 GCA_045811565.1 Bradyrhizobium sp. | reverse complement strand
GGGTGGTCACGGCGTTGCGGGCGCGGGTCTCGATCCGGACATGGCGGGTGCGGTCGGCAAGCCCGAACATCATCAGCGCCTGCGGGCGATGTGCCGCAATCAGCCGCGGGAGGTCGCGGTCGACGGTGGCGTAGGTGACGTGAAAGATGTGGCCCGACAGTTCGACGTCGCTGAACGCCGGGCGGCGCAGCCGGAGCAGCCGCGCCACCAGTGGCAGCGTCGGATTGTAAGGCGCACCGGGAAACGGACCGAAGCCGGTGATGAGGATGCGAAGCTTCTCGCTCATCTCAGCATCTCCGCGATCTGCTCGGCCGCGACCGCCGGCGTAATGCGACCGTCGGCGACCTCGGCTTCCGTCTTCTTCACTTTGGCCCGGATCGCCGCGTCAGCGCGCAACCGCGCCATCATGCGCTGCTCCAGCATCGACCACATCCACTTTACCTGCTGCTCTCGTCGCCGCGCGGCGAATTCGCCCGAGGCGTTCATCGCGGTGCGATGATCGAGGATTTTTTGCCACAACCTGTCCAGGCCCGCACCGGTCAGCGCGGAATAGGTTTCGACCGGCGGAAACCAATGCTCCGAGCGAGGGGTGAGGATATGCAGCGCGCTGCGATATTCGGCCGCCGCGAGATTGGCGCGCTTAACGTTGTCGCCATCGGCCTTGTTGATCGCGATCATGTCGGCGAGTTCGACCAGGCCCTTCTTGATGCCCTGCAATTCGTCGCCGGCGCCGGGCAGCATCAGCGCGAGAAAGAAATCGGTCATGTCGCAGACGGCGGTCTCGGACTGGCCAATGCCGACCGTTTCCACCAGCACGACGTCGAAGCCGGCTGCCTCGCACAACAACATTGCCTCGCGGGTTTTCGCGGCCACGCCGCCGAGCGTGCCGGCGGCCGGCGAGGGCCGGATGTAAGCATGATCGGAAGCCGCGAGCCGCGCCATCCGCGTCTTGTCGCCGAGGATCGACCCGCCTGACCGGGCCGAGGAGGGATCCACCGCGAGCACCGCGACGTTGTGGCCGCGCCCGATCAGGAACATGCCGAGCGCGTCGATGGTCGTGGATTTGCCGACGCCGGGCGAGCCGGTAATGCCGACGCGGATCGCCTTGCCGGTGTCGGGCAGCAGCGCCTGCACAAGATCGCGCGCCGCAGCCTGATGATCGCCGCGACGGCTTTCAATCAGGGTGATCGCACGCGCCAGCGCCGCGCGGCTGCCGGCGCGTAGGTCCTTGGCGAGTGTTTTGATGTCGATAGGAGCGTTGGTCGGGCGAGTCATGCCTTGGTTTACAACGGTCGGACGTGACAGGCGAGAGGGCGGCGCCGGCTCACTGGGCCGGCGTGTCGGCCGGCAATGCCGGTCTCAGCCATCGCCACACCCAGACCAGCACCGGCCAGATCGTCGCGCCGATCGCCATGGACGCCAGGATCGCAGAGATCGGCCGCTCGAAAAACGGCAGAATGCTGCCGTCCGATTTGATCAGCGATGTGACGAACGCTTGCTCCACCATGGTGCCCATCACGATGCCGAGCACCATGGCGGCAACCGGGTAGCCGTTCGCCTCCATCACGTAACCGATGATACCGAAGGTCGCGACTGTCACGACGCCAAACATGTTATTGCCGATCGCGAACGATCCAACCGCGCAGCACAGCATGATGACCGGCATTACCGAGGAACGCGGCGCGCGCAGCACATAGCTCGCCAGGCGAATCATCACGATCCCCAGCGGGATCATCAGCACGTTGGCGATGATGAACATCAGGTAGATCGCGTACATGCTCGACGCTTTCTCGGTGAACAGCGTCGGTCCTGGGTTGAGGCCCTTCATATACAGCACGCCGATTGCGATCGCCGCGATGGTGTCGCCCGGGATACCGAACAGCAGCGACGGCACCCAGCCCGATGCGATACTGGCATTGTTACTGGCGCCGGCCTCGACCAGGCCCTCGACGTGGCCGGTGCCGAACTTTTCCCGTTCCTTGGAGAAGCGCTTGGATATCGCGTAGCTGACCCAAGCCGCCATGTCGGCGCCCGCGCCGGGCAGCACCCCGATGATGATCCCGACGATGTTCCCACGCGTCATCTGCCAGTGGTATTTTGTGGTGAGCTTCCACTGGCCCGCCATGATGCTTCCGAACTTGCGTCGGGGGATCGGCGGCGGCTCCGGTGTGAGCATCGCACGCATCACTTGTGCCACGGCAAAGACGCCGACCAGCGCCGGGATCGGCTCGATGCCGCCGAAGAGGTCGGTCATTCCGAACGTGAAACGCGGCACACCGCCGGGGTTTTCGATTCCGACGCACGAGACAAGCAGGCCGATGAACATGCCGGCGATTGCCTTCACGGGTGAGGAGCGCGCGACCAGCGTGGCGCACATCAAGCCGAGGAACGCGAGCCAGAAATATACGAACGTCGAGAACGACAGCGCGATTTCGGCGAGTGGCGGCGCGAGGATCATGAGCGACAGCGTGCCCGCGATGCCACCGACGGCGGAGAACCATACGCCCGCGCCGAGCGCGAGTTCGGCCTCGCCCTTGCGTGTCATTGCGTAGGCTTCGTCCGCGTAGGCCGCGGAGGCGGGCGTTCCGGGGATGCGCAGCAGCGCGCCGGGGATGTCGCCGGAGAAGATCGCCATCGAGGACGCCGCCACGATGGTAGCGATCGCGGCTATAGGCGAGAGATAGAACGTGACCGGCACGAGCAGGGCGGTCGCCATCGTGGCGGACAGGCCAGGCAGTGATCCGATGACCAGCCCGTAGATCGATGCCGCCAGCATCGCGACGATGACTTCCCACGTCGAAATGAGGGCGAGCGCGTCAATCAGGGTGTTTAGCATGGATCACCACGGCATAGGCAGCAGCCCGGCCGGGAGCGGCACGCGCAGCAGCTTGCTGAAAATCAGATGGATGCCAATCGGCGCCAATATAGCGAGTGGGAGCGAAAGCCTCCACCGAGCGCCGAGCGCGGTTGCTGTCATGTATACGATCAGCGCGGCCGCGATGATGAAGCCGAGCCGGTCAGCCATCGCCACGTAGAACAGCAGCAGCGCCGGCGGAAGCAGGGCGCGCAGTGCATAGAACTTGCCGGTAGGCCTGGCTTGGCCGCCCTCGATCGGAATGATCTCTTCTTCCTCTTCGAAGGTGTGGCCGATGCCGTACGCGATCGCGAGCCCGCAAAGCGCAAGGCCGGTCCCGATTACAAGCGGGAATACGTTGGGACCGACCGGCTGGCCGGGCACTGGTGGCAGCAGCCAACCGCCATAGGCGGCAGCTGCGCCGAGGCCAACGAGAAACAATCCCGTGACGCGATCGGGAAGACGCATGAAGGAGCCCCAGATATCCGAGAAGTGAGCCGCCGGAACGGATCAGGACTTCGAAAGACCGGCGGCCTTCATCGCTTCACCCATCTGGGCGTCGCCCTTGTCCATGAAGGCTGCGAATTCGGCCGCATCACCCCACACCATTCCGAAGCCGCGATTGCTCATGAAGTCCTTGAACTCTTTCGAGTCGTAGACCTTCTTGAGTGAGGCGGTGAGCTTGGTCGCGATATCTGCGGGCAGGCCCTTGGGACCAGCAATGCCGCGCCACGCACCGGTCGAATAATTGATGCCCATCGCTTCCTTCAGCGTCGGCACCTCCGGGAACGCGGGGTTGCGCGCCGGCGCCATGATGGCCAGACTGCGCGCCTTGCCGGCCTCG
>JBJMTR010000418.1:0-4166 GCA_045811565.1 Bradyrhizobium sp. | reverse complement strand
GGCGAAGTGAACCCGCCCTCCCGCATCGTGACGCCCGAGCGCCGCGCCGATGACGTCGGTGACACCGCGCTGCGGCCGCAACTGTTGTCCGAATTCGTCGGACAGGCGCAGGCGCGCGCCAATCTCTCGATCTTCATCGAGGCCGCGCGCAAGCGCGGCGAGGCGCTCGATCATGTGCTGTTCGTAGGGCCCCCGGGTCTCGGCAAGACCACGCTGGCGCAGATCGTCGCGCGCGAGCTCGGCGTCGGCTTTCGTGCGACCTCTGGTCCCGTGATCGCCAAGGCCGGCGATCTCGCGGCGCTGCTGACCAATCTCGAAGAGCGCGACGTGCTGTTCATCGATGAAATCCATCGCCTGAGCCCGGCGGTGGAAGAAGTGCTCTATCCCGCGATGGAGGACTTTCAGCTCGACCTGATCATAGGCGAGGGCCCGGCGGCGCGCTCGGTCAAGATCGAGCTTGCGAAATTCACCCTCGTCGGCGCTACCACGCGCGCCGGGCTATTGACCAATCCGCTGCGCGACCGTTTCGGTATTCCGGTGCGGCTGAACTTCTATACCGAAGAAGAACTGGAGAAGATCGTCACCCGGGGCGCTCGCGTGCTGAACATTGGCATGACGCCCGACGGCGCCAACGAGATCGCGCGCCGGGCGCGCGGCACGCCGCGCATCGCCGGACGGCTGCTGCGGCGTGTCAGGGATTTTGCGTCGGCCGCAGACGCAACATCGGTCGACCGAGCCATTGCCGATCATGCGTTAAGCGCACTCGAGGTCGATGCCGCGGGGTTGGACGCCATGGACCGGCGCTATCTCACTACCATCGCCATGAATTACGGCGGCGGGCCGGTGGGCGTGGAAACCATGGCGGCGGCGCTGTCGGAGCCGCGCGATGCGATCGAGGACATCATCGAGCCTTATCTGATCCAGTGCGGCTATCTGCAGCGCACCCCGCGCGGGCGGCTCCTGACCTCGCACGCCTTCCGGCATCTCGGTCTCGCCGAGCCCGCGCGTGACCCGGCGCAGTTCGGATTGTTCGGCAATGATAATGACGACTGACCGTCGAACCGGATGGTCGTGATCATGCACTGACTGCAGCTGGCGGGCTGCTTTGGCGGCCGGCCTCTTGCCACGCTGCCGACAATCTGCACAAACGCACCCCAATTCCGCTTCAATCCCGCACAATGGTCGGGATGCATCACGGGTAACCCATGTTTTCGCGACGTCAATTTTTTAGGTTCACGGGCGGCTTTGGCGCCTTCGGCGCTTCGACCGCGGCCTACGGGTTTGGCGTCGAACCCGTGCTGCGGCTTCGGGTCAAGCGGTACGATCTCTCGCCGCGGCAATGGCCCGCCGACTTCCCGCTGAAGATAGCTGTCATTGCCGACCTTCACGCCTGCGATCCCTGGATGTCGCTCGACCGCATTGCGGCGATCGTCGAACGCACCAATGCGCTTCACGCCGATGTCATCGTCATGCTCGGCGACTATGTAGCCGGGCTGCGGCAGGTGACGCGCTTCATTCCCGCCGGCGAATGGGCGGCGGTGCTTGCAGGCCTGAAGGCGCCGCTCGGCGTGCACGCGATCTTGGGCAATCACGACTATTGGGACGACAAGACGGTACAGCGCGAAGGGCGGGGCCCGACCGTCGCCCGGCGCGCGCTGGAAGCCGCGGGCATCCCGGTCTACGAAAACGATGCTGCGCGTCTGACCAAGGAGGGCCGCCCATTCTGGCTGGCCGGGCTCGGCGATCAGCTGGCCTACTTTCCGGCGCGGCGTTTCCGGCGGGTGGCGCGCATCGGCCTCGATGATCTCAGCGCGACGCTAGCGAAAGTGACGGACGACGCGCCGATCATTCTGCTGGCGCACGAGCCTGATGTGGCGCTACGCGTGCCGTCGCGGGTCGCGCTTCAATTGTCGGGGCATACGCATGGCGGCCAGGTGCGCCTGCTCGGCTGGTCGCCCGCGGTGCCGGCGCAGCACGGCATGCATCTGGTCTATGGTCACCTGCGCACCAACTGCGACGTCATCGTGTCGGGCGGCCTCGGCTGCAGCATCATGCCGTTCCGTGTCGGCGTCCCGCCGGAGATTGTGCTGGTGACGTTGGGTGGGGCGGGTCCGGCGGTGGTGTAGGTGTGGGAGCGCCGCGCTTGCGTGCCAATCCGATTTGCGCAAGACGATTGCCTTCCCAAAGCGATCGAGGGTCGCAAGTGACTTTACCCAATCTCGACGGCGACATCCGCGACGGCCGCCACCAGATGCAGATCCGTGTCTATTACGAGGACACCGATTTTTCCGGCATCGTCTATCACGCCAGCTATCTTCGCTTCATGGAGCGCGGGCGTACCAATCATCTGCGGTTGATGGGCGCGGAGCAGGATGCATTGTTTGCCGAGGCGCAGCAGGAAACGCCGGGCTTTGCATTCGTGGTGCGTTCGATGGAGATCGACTATCTGCGGCCGGCGCGGATGGATGATGTGCTGGATGTGGTAACGTGGCCGGTCGCAGTGAAGGGCGCCTCGATCACGTTGGCGCAGGAGGTGCGGCGAGGCGAGGATGTGCTGGTGAAAGCCCAGGTGCGCGTCGCCTTCATCAGCGAAGGGCGGGCGCGGCCGATCCCGAAAGCGCTGCGGCTGTTGATGAAGGCCGATCTGACCTGAGTATCGGACGATAGGCGAACAGCTCTCGACTCGGGCCGCGGCGGCGATAGATTTGCGGGATGCCAACAGCCGAGGTCACCATGTCGCGTCCACCGCCATTCACCAGAGAAACCGCCGCCCAAAAAGCCCGCATGGCGGAAGACGCCTGGAATTCGCGCGATCCTGAGCGCGTGGCGCTGGCCTATACCGAGGACAGCCGCTGGCGTAACCGCTCCGAAGTCTTTCAGGGCCGCGCCGCGATCGTCACCTTCCTCACGCGCAAATGGGCGAAGGAACTCGACTATCGGCTGATCAAGGACCTCTGGGCTTTCGACGACAACCGCATCGCGGTGCGCTTTCAGTATGAATGGCACGACAACGCCGGCCAGTGGTATCGCTCTTACGGCAACGAGCAATGGGAGTTCGATGAACACGGCCTGATGCGGCGGCGCGAAGCCTCGATCAACGATATTGCGATCGCCGAAAAAGACCGCCGCTTCCACTGGCCCGCGCCAGGCCCGCGTCCGGCGGACGTGCCGGGATTGGGGGACAGTCCGTTTTAATCTCTACGTCGTCCCCGCCAAGCGAAGCGCGAGCCGGGACCCATAATCAGAGGAAGTGGTTTTGCACAGAGCGTCAGCCACATTGCGTTACTGAAAAAATTCCGCGGTATCGGTCCCGGCTCAAGGCCGGGACGACTCCTGGCGGGAGCTTACGCCGCCGTCTTGTGTCGCGCGAGTTCGGCCTTGTACAACTCGAACTCCTCTGCGATCGCCTTGGCGACGCTCGGGCGTGCACGCAGCCGCTCGTAATAGGCCTTCACTGCCGGCCACTTCGCCAGTTCGATCGGCGGCGTCGCCATCGTCCAGTTGATGACAGTGACGAGGTAAGCATCCGCGACGCTGAAATGGTCGAGCAGGAATTCGCGGCCTTTCAGGTAATTTTCGAGATAATCCAGCCGAGACAGGTTCTTCCGGAGCACGTAAGCCTTCGCCTCCGGCGGTGCCTTCTTGTCGAGCACCGGCACGAACAAGCCCTTGTGCAGTTCGGTGCCGATGAAGCAAAGCCATTGATGCAGCCGGCTGCGCTCCATGCCGGGCCCGGTCGAGATGCCGGCTTGCGGATAATGATCGGCGACATATTGCAGGATCGCGGCGTTTTCGGTGAGCACCAGACCGTCGTCGGTGCGCAGCGTCGGCACCAGCCCGAGCGGATTCAGTTTCGTAAAATCCGAGCCGTCGTTCTGTACCACCTTGGTCTTGGGATCGACCTCGAGATAGTTGGCTTTAGCGCCGGCCTCATACAGCGCGATCCGGGTCGCCATCGAGCAGGCGAGCGGCGAAAAATACAGATCCATGGGTGCCTCCTTGGCGCTTGGCCCGATGCTCCGGGCCGGTGTTGCTTTTTATACTGTCTCGCATAATATACGTCGCGTCAAGGATTTTTTGCGAGATGGTACAAAAAAGTAAAACCCCGCCTGTGGCGAAGCTCGATGCGCCGGTCGCGCCAAAGCGCCGCGGCCGGCCCCGCGCGT
>JBJMTR010000417.1:0-3061 GCA_045811565.1 Bradyrhizobium sp. | reverse complement strand
TTGGCGTCGGCTTCGGGCAGATTCTCGATCGGCGTGCGCTCGTTGCTCGCGGTCTCGTCGTCGGAGACGCCGAACTCGTAGCCAGGAAAACCGGGCCGTCCGGCGGCCGGCGCGACCAGCATGTCGCCCTCTAGCTGCAGGCCGGAAGCCGGAGCGCCGTAAAGGAAATGTCCGTTGACCTTAAGTTCTACTGGAACTGCAGCCTTGATCTGCTTCTCTTTGCTGGTGAGCTCGAATTCGATCCTCTCGGGGATGTAGTCCTCGACCATAAAGGTGGTCTCGCCGACCGACGAGCCCTTTGGATCGGTGAAGGCGCGCGCCCGCCAGGTTCCGGTTGGGACGGCGGAATTGAGCGCGACCTGCAAGGTGCGGCCGCCGGCACCTTGATCCGGCAATACCGCGCGTCGGAACTCGACACCATCGGGGCGTTCGAGCACCAGCGTCAACGGGCCGCCGGTTAGGGCATTGCCCTGTCCGTCGCGTAAAAGTGCGGTCAGATAGACCGTCTCGTTGGAGCGGTAGACGCCGCGCTCGGCATAGATGAAGGCATCGGCGCCGGCCGGAACAACCCGCCCGGCGACGCCGCGATCAGTGAGGTCGAACGGATTGGTTTTCAGGCTGAGGAAGGCGTAATCCGCCTTCTCGCCCGTTACTGTGAGCACCGCCGGCGACAGCCCGCCCTCGCCGCGCGCCAGCCCCGCCTCGAACAACACGTGCCCGCTATCGTCGGTCTTGCGGGTGGCCAAAATTTCGTTGTTGCGCGCGACCAGCCGCACTTCGGTCTTGGCGACGGCGTCGGTCGAGGCCAGCGAATTGACGAAGACGTGGATGCCATCGTTGCCGGAGAACGCGGTCAGACCCATGTCGGAGACGATGAACCATTGTGTCGCCAGCGTGCCGTCATCTTCGCTGCCGGGCCCCTTGGCCGCCGCTGTCATGACGTAGACGCCCGGCTGCAAATCGCCGAGCGCCTGATCGACCGGAAATGCGGTGACGACGTCCTGGTTGAGCGTGGTGGCGGTCGCGAGCTCACCGGACCAAACTTTGACGCCGTGCTCGCCGCCAAGACGGGAAAGCTGGTAGCGGCCCAGCGTGCGCTGAAAATCGCTGTCGATCACCGTGTTGATCAGGTTGCGGTCGCCGATGCGGAATACATTCACGGTCACTGCCGGCGTATTGACGCTAACCAGTGGGATTCCGCGCTGGCCGGTGCGCGGCAGGACGTAGGCGCGGCCGGTGAAGCGAACGACGGGCTTGCGGTCGCGGACATAGATGTTGAATTCCGCCGATTTCGGCAGGCTTTCCTTCACCGTGGACGGCAGGCCGGCCCGCAGATTGATGTTGTAGCGCTCGCCGTGCTTCAGGCCGTCGACGCAGAGCTGCTTGCCTTCCGCCGACAGCGCCGGCTTGTCGGTGCCCGCCAGCGCCAGAAACGGCGCGAAATCGACCCGTTTTGCCAAATCTTCGGAGAATTGGAAGCAGGCGCGCGGCGAGGCCGAGTCAGAATCCACGGTGTAATCCAGGAGCCTGAAGCCATGCTCATCGCGCATCTTCTCGTACTGGCCGCGGACCTCGGCGACCTCGCGCATGTCGAGCGACATCCTGAGCGCGTCGAGCGCCGGCCGCCACAGTTTTCGTTCCGACAGCGCCCGGCCTAGCGCGGCCAGTGCATCGGCCTCCTCGGCGGCGTTGCCGGCACGCTGGTAGGCGATATAGGCCGCGGTCGAGGCGCGCTCCAACAGGAAGGTCTGCTCACTCGAGCTATGGGAGCGGATCTGAAAGATGGTGCGGGCGAGCCTGAGCCAGGTGGCGCTATCTTCGGGCGCAGTGGCGGCGATCTGCCCGAGGATTTGCAGGCCGACGCGGAAGTCGGAACGCTTGAAGGCGGCGTCGGCATCGGTTCGCAAGGTGGTGGTGGTCTTGGCGACTGCGCCGGCCTCGCTCTTGATCTGGGCTTCAAGCTTGATCGCAGAATCGGCGAGATCGTCGCGTTTGAAGGCCTTGTCCGCTCCTAGCGCCGTGGAAAGGCCAAGCGCCAGCGTGGCGCAAAATGCTGCGGCGCGAACCAAACCAACCATGATGGGCTCCTTGAGCCGCGGACGAACGCCGCGAGATGAATAAAAGTGCGCGAAAAGGTGACGGTCTGATGGCGCGGAAATGGAGAGGTGAAAAAGTCGCTCGTAGCATTGCCAGTCAGGTCCATTAGCCAGGCCGCCGGCGGCTGACCGGCGCGGCATGACACTTAGGGGCGGACCGCAATCAGCGTTCCACTGCCAGCCTTTGTCGCTCTATCCCCAAAATCGGTTCGGAACGGACTTGGCGGGAAGGCGGATTTTTCATATTGGCGGTGCTACAAGGCCGGGGCGAAACCTTGAGAAAATGGTCCCATAGCTCAACTGGATAGAGTAGCGGATTTCTACTCCGCGGGTTGCAGGTTCGAATCCTGCTGGGACCGCCAGCCCCACGGGGTCTGTTTCGCCGATGGCGAGGTCAACGACCAAACCATCCAATCAAACCGGTCGGCGTTTTAGGTGTCTCCGCCGGCTTCGGCTCTACATCTACCTGCCGGGGAGCGCCGGAAGCTACCGGATCTTCTGGCTGAGCGACATTGGTACTTCCAGTGGTGTCCGGATTTGCCTCTGGTGAAGGCGTTGGCCGGCGGGGCAAAGCGATACCGGGCCCGCGTGCCGGTTCCGGCAGGCGGCAGGATCGGCGCCTTCCATCATAGCCTACGTAGGTTCCGGATGCTGAATCGTAAGTCCGATAGTGCTGGCAGCCATAGCCAACGTCTTGGCTCATGGCTCGGCGCTTTGGTGGAACTGTTTCAACAGCTTTGATCTCTGGTTTGCTGTTCTCTGGCGACAGGTGTTCCGATTGCTTTGCGGCGGGCCTTTCTTGCACAGCAGCGGGTTTCTGTTCCATTGCCCGCCGCGCCTGCGCCAGTTCGGTTGCGAGCGCCTCGGCCCTGTCGTACTGCTGCTGCAGAGACTGCCACAGTGCGCGCTCCGCCGCCTGCTGCGCCACCTCGTCGCCCCTCTTGTTGCGCGACAGTGCTACCCCC